>CAIRBY010000108.1 GCA_903876865.1 uncultured Acidobacteriia bacterium | reverse complement strand
TTCCGGCTGGCGCTCGATAACATCGACGAAGTGATTCGACTCATCCGGGCGTCGAAATCGCCCAAGGAAGCGCGTGAATCGCTGATTGAAGCGTCGGTGCGGTTTGTCTTCAACGGCGTGTATCTGATGGCCGCGGGCGCGACGGAACCGCTGAAACAGCTCTCCGAGCGGCAGGCGCAAGCTATCATCGAACTCCAGTTGCAGCGCCTCACCGGGATGGAGCAGCAGAAGATCCTGGATGAGTTGGCCGATATCCAGCGCCGCATCGCCGAATACCTCGAAATCCTCGGCTCGGATACCGTTCTGCGCGCCCTCATCATCAAGGAACTGCGCGAAGTCCAGCGCCTCTACGGCGATGCCCGCCGTACCGAAATCATCGAAGACACCGGTGAGATCAATCTCGAAGATCTGGTCGCCGTCGAAGATGTCGCCGTCACCGTCACCCGCGGCGGCTACCTCAAGCGCACCAGCGTCGATACCTATCGCCGCCAGACCCGCGGCGGCAAGGGACGCATCGGCATGGGCACCCGCGCCGAAGATTTCGTCGAGCGCCTCATCGTCGCTTCCACCCACAGCTTCCTGCTCATCTTCACCACCCGCGGACGCGTCTACTGGCTCAAAGCCTATGAGATCCCCGACGCCTCCACCACCGGCAAGGGCAAGCACATCACCAACCTCATCAACCTCCAGCCCGATGAGGACGCCAAGGCCTTCCTCAGCGTCAAGGATTTCGTCGCCAATCAATACGTGGTGATGGTCACCAAGCACGGCGTCATCAAAAAGAGCGAACTCACCGAGTTCGATAACCCGCTCTCGCGCGGCATCATCGCCGTCTCCCTCGATGAGGGCGATGAACTCATCGGCGCCAAAATCACCAACGGCGCCAACCTCATCTTCCTCGGCTCCCATGAGGGCCAGGCTATCCTCTTCAAGGAAGATGACGTGCGCGCCATGGGCCGTCAGGCTCGCGGCGTACGCGCCATGAACCTCGAGGACGGCGATTATCTTGTGGGCATGGAGGCCGTCGAAAAGGAGGGCCTGCTGCTCTCCATCGCCGAAAACGGCTACGGCAAACGCACCTCGCTCGAAAACTACCGCCTCATCTCCCGCGGCGGCAAGGGCGTCATCAACATGAAGACGACCAACAAGACCGGCCGCGTCATCGCCGTCCTGCTCGTCAAGGAAGATTCCGACCTCATGATCGTCAGCCAGAACGGCAAGATGATCCGCATCGAATCCTCCACCATCCGCCAGGCCGGACGCTCCACCCAGGGCGTGCGCCTCGTCAATCTCGAGGATGGCGATAAGGTCGCAGCCGCCAGCGTGATTCCCGAATCCGAGGAACCGCCGGCCGAGACTCAGGAGCCCCTTCCGATTCAGTAAACTGGAGTGCGTATGGCTGCGCTGATCGATCTGACCACCCCGAGTTCGCTGCAAGCCAAGGAGCAGGTGCTCCTGCGGAATCTGGCCCGCATGGAGAAGGTGATGGTCGCCTTCTCCGGCGGTACCGATTCCGCCTACCTGCTCTGGGCCGCCCACCGCGCCCTCGGCCCCAACGCCATCGCCATGACCGCAGATTCGGCTTCGTTACCCGAATCCCATAAGCGCGATGCCGAAGCCTTCGTCGCCCGCTTCGGCATGCTCCACGAATACGTGGAGACCCACGAATTCGAGAACCCCGAGTACGCCCGCAACGCCCCCGACCGCTGCTTCCATTGCAAGGACGAACTCTTCACCCGCCTCCAGGAAGTGGCGGGCCAGCGCGGCTATCAGCACATCGTCTATGGCGTCAATGTCGATGATCTCGGCGATTACCGCCCCGGTCAAAGCGCCGCCCTCAAACATCAGGTGGCCTCGCCGCTTGCCGATGCCGGCCTCACCAAAGCCGAGATCCGCGAACTCTCCCGCCTCGCCGGACTCCCCACGTGGGACCGCCCCGCTTCGGCCTGCCTCAGCTCGCGCATCCCCTACGGCACCCCGGTCACTATTGAAAACGTGAAGATCGTGGAGACCGGCGAGGAAGAGGTCAAAGCCCTCGGCTTTCGCCAGTTCCGTGTCCGCTTCCACGGCGAAGTCGTCCGCCTCGAAATCGCCCGCGAGGAAATGGAAAAAGCCATGACCCTCGAAATGGCCGCCAAATTCACCGCCATCTTCAAAGCCCTGGGCTTCCTCTACGTCACCCTCGACCTGCAAGGCTACCGCCAAGGCTCCCTCAACGAAGTCCTCAAACCCAGTGGGACAGACGATCGCCTTTCGTCGTCTGTCGGCATCCTTAGACTTTAACCTCCGGCAACACAAACGGCGCCCTGTATTTCCTCGTCAGCATCCCATTGGCTTCGTTATCCGAAACAAACCGCTCCGTCTTCGCGTCGAAATCCAGCTTCCGCCCCAGCCGGTACGAAATGTTCCCCAGATGGCAAATCGAATTGGACAAAAACGTCTCTTCGATATCCGCCCGCAGCATCTCGCGCTTGCCCGCCCGCACCGCATCGAAGAAGTTGCCGTAGTGGTCGATCTCATCCAGCGTCCCCGGATCCGGTTCCGGCTTCTCGCTGCGTCCCATGAACACCTGATACATCCCCTTCGGATCGATCGAAAGGTACCCCTTCGATCCGTAGAAATGCACGCCCCACTTCACGCCGCCTTCGGCGTTTGTGTACAGCCCGCGCGTCTCGCACACCAGCATCGTGCCGTCGGGATAATCGTAGGTCGCTATCTGCGTGTTGGGCGTCTGCGCCTGGTCCTTGTAACCCAGTCGCCCGCCCGTCGAATAAACCTTGGAGGGTAATCCCTTTTGCAACCCCCACCGCGCCACGTCCAGTTGATGGCTGCCGTTGTTGCCCAGTTCGCCGCAGCCGAAATCCCAAAACCAGTGCCAGTTATAGTGCACCAGATTCGCGTGGTAAGGCTGCTCCGGCGCCGGTCCCAGCCACGTGTTCCATTCCAGATTGGCCGGCGGCGGACCCACCGGTTTAAACCCGATCGAATCGCGCACTCCGAACACAATCGCGCGCGCCATATAGATGTCGCCGATCACGCCGCCGTGCAGCAACTCCATCGCCTTGCGGATCCGCCCGTTGGAGCGCCGTTGTGTGCCGCCCTGCGCGATCCGGTTGTACTTCCGCGCCGCGTTCACCAGCTTGCGCCCCTCGCTGATGTTGTGCGAGACCGGCTTCTCCATGTAGATATGCTTGCCCGCCTGGCACGCCCAGATTCCAGCCAGCGCGTGCCAGTGATTCGGCGTGCACACCGTGACCGCGTCGATCGAGGGGTCGTCCATGATCCGGCGCATGTCAGTCTCCAGCCGCGCCTTCTTGCCCGTGGCCTTCTCCAGCACGTCCGCCGCCTGCTGCAGCCGGTCACGGTCCGGATCGCAGAGCGCCGCCACTTCCACCCCCGGCAGCTTGATGGCCTCGGGCAACAGCACGCCGCCGCGCCAGCCCAGCCCCAGGATCGCTACCCGGATCCGGTCATTGGCTCCGGCCCAAGCTCGCGAGTTGCCGATCAGCGAATATGCCGCCGAAGCAGTTGTGGTGGTTTGCAGGAATTCTCGTCGGTTCATCAATGTCTCTCCGCGCAGGACTGTCGTTCGATCAGTTCCACGCCCAGCACCCGGCTCTCCGGCGTGCGGTTGTTCTTCTCTTTCGCCAGCCCCATCAGCATCTCCACCGCCGCATACCCCATCTCGTACTTCGGCTGGTGGATGGTCGTCAACGGGGGATGGATGACACTGGAAAACTCGATATTGTCGAAGCCGATCAGGGAAAGATCGTCCGGGATGCGCAGGCCCCGGTCCATCGCCGCCCGCACCGTGCCGAACGCCATCACATCGTTGGCGGCGAAGATCGCGGTGATCTCCGGATGATGATCCAGCAGCTTGTTCGTCAGGTCGCGGCACCCCTCGTAATTGAAAGCGCCGTACAGCACCACCGGGTTCACCGGCTCCGGCGCCGCCAGCAGCGTCTGCACAAAGCCGCGCGTCCGGTCCGTCATGTTCCCGTGCTGTCGCGGCCCGGTGAGGTGGGCGATGTGGCGGTGCCCCAGCTTCAACAGGTGCTGTGCCGCCAGAACGCCGCCGGCTTCGTTGTCCGCAGTCACCGTCGAGAATGCGCGGTTGCTCGCCGAGCGGTTCAGCAGCACGATCGGCACCCCGCACTCCGCCAACTGCCGCTGCTCCTCCGGATTCAACGCGGCCACCGAGTTCATCAGGATCCCGTCCACACGCTTCTCCAACACCGACTTCACGTATTCCATTTGACGGATCGGGTCCAGGTCGCTATTGCACAGCACCAGATCGCACTTATCGCTGCGTGCCGCATCGGCCGCGCCGCGCGCGACCTCGGCGAAGAAGGGGTTGCGTATGTCGCTGACGATCAGCGCAAAGGAGTGCGAACGGCCCGTCACCAGCCCCCGCGCGACCCGGTTGGGCCGGTAATTCAACCGGTTAGCTACGTTGAGAACCAGTTCCCGGGTCTGCGGATTGACACCGTAGCCGTTGTTCAACGCCCGCGAAACGGTGGAGATGTTCACACCCGATTCGCGCGCCACATCTTTGATGGTGATTGCCATGTTCAAAATCCCATAGGGGACGCAAACGTTTTCTATTATCTTTCGGATTCGCGCTCTCTGTCAATGTGCGGATTCGCTGTAAAATCAGCATCTTCCCGATTGACACTCGTTTTTTCCGGTGATAACATCGGAAACGTTTGCAGTATCGAGGAGGGTTTAACGTGAAGAATTCCCTGTGCGCAATTCTGGTTCTGTGCGGCATCGCGCTGTTCGCCCCGGCAACGCTCGCTCCGCTCCACTCCCAACAAGTCACCGGCAGCATTCTGGGCAGTGTCCAGGATCCCCAAGGCGCCGCCGTTGCGGATACCAAAGTGGATGCCCGCAACCTGGAAACCGGCCTCGCCCGCTCCGTCCAGACCAATGAACGTGGCGAATACCGCCTGGAGTTCCTGCCGCCCGGCAGCTATGAAATCGAAGTCGCCCGCGCCGGCTTCCGCACCTTCCGCCAGACCGGCATCACGCTTCAGGTCGGCCAGTTCGCGCGTGTCGATGCCCATCTGCTCGTCGGCGACTCGACTTCCACCGTCACCGTCGAAGCCTCCGCGCCCCTCGTCAACACCACCGACGCCACCGTCGGCCAGACCGTCAATAAAGAGCAGATCACCACTCTCCCGCTCGTGAACCGCTCCGTCTACTCCCTCCTCAACATCACCCCCGGCGTGCAGAACACCGGCAACGCCATCGCCCTCGGCTTCCCCGCTCAGCGCACCTTCATCAACGGCGGCTCCGATGCCACCATGGGCTCCGTCAACTACTACCTCGATGGTGGCTCCAACGTCTCTTCCCTGCGCAACACCGGCAATACCCCGCCCAATCCGGACGCCGTCGAAGAGTTCCGCGTCGATACCAACAACTACAGCGCCGAGTACGGACGCTTCGGCAACGGCGTCATCAACGTCATCACCCGCTCCGGCACCAACGAGTTTCACGGCTCCCTCTTCGATTTCGGCCGCAACACCGCCCTCAACGCCAATACCTATAACGCCTTGGTCAAGCCCCCGCTGCACCGCAACCAGTTCGGCGGATCTTTCGGCGGACCCATCGTCCGCAACAAGACCTTCATCTTCGGCACCTACTCCGGCCTGCGCCAGAACACCACCACCTTTCTGAATTCCGCCGTGGTCCCCACCGCTGCCCAGCGCAACGGAGACTTCTCCGCCATCACCAAGGCCATCGTGGACCCGGTGAACGGCGTCCCCTTCGCCGGCAACCTGATCCCCGCTTCGCGCTTCGATCCCACCGCCGTCAACATCATCAAGCAGTACCTGCCGCTTTCCAACTTCACCAACAGCACCTTCCAGGGACAGGTCCCCAGCCCCTACAACACCGACGAGTTCATGGTCAAGATCGATCATCAGCTGAACGATTCCATGCGCCTCTCCGGCAGCTACTACACCACCGCCGGCACCAACTCCATCCTGCCCGGCGGCAACCTGCCGTGGTCCATCCAGGCCTATGACTGGCGCCAGCAGAATGCCAACCTCAACTACACCTGGTCCATCACCCCCACCACCATCAACCAGACCTGGCTCAGCTACACCCGCTACTTCGGCGGACGCACCAACGTGCCTGCCCTCTCGCTCCACGACCTCGGCTCGGACTTCAACATCCAGGGCCCCGCGAACCTTCCCCAGATTGCCGTGACCGGCTACTTCACCTTCGGCCAGTCCATCGCCGGTCCCGTCGCCGGCGACAACGTCTATAGCTTCCGTGATGTCATCAGTCACTCCCGCGGACGGCATTCCCTGCGCATGGGCGGCGATTTCAGCCTCTCCAAAGACATTCAGCAGACCCTGCTCAACAACTACGGCACCTTCAGCTTCACCGGCGCCAAGACCGGCCCCAAGACCAATCAGGGCGATGGCTTCGCCGACATGCTGCTCGGCGTTCCCGTCACCATGAATCAGGACGCGCCCGAAACCGCGCTCTACAACTTCTTCCAGACGGGGCTCTTCGTGCAGGACGATTTCAAAATGTTCCCGCGCCTCACCGTCAATCTCGGCCTGCGCTACGACATTCAGACGCCGCCCACCGACCCGCAGAACCGCGAACTGACTTTCGTGCCGGGCCGTCAATCCACCGTGCTCCCCAACGCGCCCCTGGGCGTGCTGGTGGTCGGGGATTCGGGAGTCGCGCGCGGCGTGGTCTCCACCCGCCTCAACCACATCTCGCCCCGCATCGGCATCGCCTGGGATCCCTTCGGAGATGGCAAAACCGCGGTCCGCGCCGGCGGCGGCATCTTCTACGGCAGCGTCTCCGGCAACGGCTGGGGCACGGTCGAGAATTCGCAGCCCTTCGCCGTCCGCCAGCAGTTCACCACCGTGGCGTCGCTGACCCATCCGTATGCCTCACTGCCCGGCGGCATCTCCCCGTTCCCCTATGTCTATACGCCGTCCACCGCGCGCTTCATTCTGCCCGCCGGATTGCTCCCCATCGACCTCAATTTCCTGTGGCCGCTCAGCTACCAGTTCAACTTCACGCTCCAGCGCCAAATCGGTAAAGGTTTCAGCGTGTCCGGTGGCTACATCGGCACCCTCAGCCACCACCTCGCGTTCTCGCCGGACATCAACTACCCCTACTACAACAGCACCGCCACCACCGGCAACGTCAACGCGCGCCGCCCCTATGGCGGCGGCAATCTCTCCACCATCAACCTGATGCAATCCAACGGCACCGCGAACTATAACGCGCTCCAGGTCACCGCGAAGAAAGCCATGGGCAAGCACTTCAGCCTCAGCTCCTTCTACACCTTCAGCAAGTCGATTTCCAGCGCGCAGATGGATGGCGCCTCCACCAGCGGCGGCGCGCAGGACTTCCACAATCTCGCGCTCGACCGCGGCCGCTCCGATTACGACCAGCGCCAGAACTTCGTGGCTGCGATCATCTTCGATACCAGCTATTACTCCGGTACCAATTCCGTGCTGCGTCACATCCTGAACGGCTGGACCATCTCGCCCATCATCAACTTCGCCAGCGGCTTGCCCTTCACTGTCACTTCGGGTAAGGACAACAATCTCGATGGCGTCAGTAATGACCGCGCGAACCTCGTCGGCAATCCGTATCTCGATCCCAACCGCGCCCGTTCGCAAGTGGTCTCCGCCTGGTTCAACACCGCTGCCTTTGCCGCGAACCCCCTCGGCACGGACGGCACTTCCGCCCGCAACCTGATGGATGCTCCCGGCTATCGCAACGTGGACATGGGGCTCTTCCGCAACTTCGTGCTCCACGAGCGCTTCAAGATTCAGTTCCGCGCCGAGTTCACCAACATCTTCAACATGGTGAGCCTCAGCAGCCCGAACGCGGCACTGACTTCCGCCACCTTCGGCCAGATCACTTCGGCGCGAGACATGCGCGCCCTCCAACTCGGCCTGAGGATCGCGTTCTAGCAAGTCCACTTCCGCCTGCCAACCCGCGAAGTAGGCAGACCCAACCCGGCCGCAGAGTCGCGCTCAAGCAAGTGCACTGCCGCCTGGCAACCCAACCCGGGAAGTAGGCAGGCCCAACGCGGCCGCAGAGTCGCGATCTAGCCAGCCCGCTTGCGCCTGCGACTAAGTAGGGCAGGCGCTTCCGCCTGCCAACCCGGACCCGCGGAGTCGC
>CAIRBY010000107.1 GCA_903876865.1 uncultured Acidobacteriia bacterium | reverse complement strand
CGTTCCCATTTTATTTCCGCTTACCAAAGTTATCTTTCGAACAATTTCAGCGTAGCGGGGGTGCACTCGCCCCGGTAGTCACGTTGGGTCACCTGACCGTTACCGCTCCGTTCCCTGTGTAAAGAAGCGTCAAGTCGGACCCGTTTATCTCTGATTGGCCGGGAAAACAGCGGGAAAAGGCTGGTATTTTTGGGGCGTTCCTTTTGGTGTTGCGAGGTGGTGGACCACTCCGGTCCGGGGGAGCGGGAGAGTGCCGCATCCCGGTTGTTTGCCGCAGGGGGAGCCCAACATCCGCCGGCCGTACGGAGGGGGAGAGGTGTGAAGAGAAGTACGCTTTGCCTGTCCGGGACAGAGTGGCGTTGACCGGTCAACCGAACGCCGCCGGGAATTTGAATGAAAAAGAGATTGATGTATGAATACCCGTTTAACTGATTGAATTCCGGGTTGACCGTCAGTTGACGTTCTAGGACTTCGTTCGCCGCGGTATCTCTATTAACTTTAGATAGACCTCAACCGACATCGGGCTGGTACCTGCATTACCTGGGCTGCCTGGGGCCGGGGGAGGCTAGAGTTTCCGCAGCTTGGAAATTGCAGTTGAGGAAGGTTGGCATCATATGATCCGCATCACTTTATTTTCGCCAGATTCGAAGCTCCGGTGCCTGCTGGGCAACGCCCTGCGACTGGAATACGATGTCGTCATCGAAGGACAACAGGAGCGGTTCACGGACGCGGTCCGTGAGAGCCGCCCGGACGTGGTGGTGCTGGATCTGGACACCAACTATTCCTCGCTGGAGCGGCAGCTGGTGTTCTACCGCGAAGTGGCGGCGCTGCAACTGCCGATCGTGGTGATGACGGACGATATGCGGCGGACCACGGCGATGCAGTTCATGGAGGCGGGGGCGGCGGACTGCATCCGCAAGCCTCCCTCGCTGGTGGAGTTCAAGGTAGTGGTGGAGCGCGCCTATGAACACGCGCAGATGCAGCGGGAACTGGACGGGATGCGGATCACGATGAGCCAGACGTTCGGGTGCGACCGGCTGGTGGGGTCGAGCGGACGGTCGCAGGTGGTCTACGATCTGATCCGGCGGGTGGCGGACCTGAACGCGTTCGTGCTGATCGCGGGGGAGAGCGGGACGGGGAAGGAGCTGGTGGCGCGGGCGATCCACAACCGGGGCAACCGGGCGAAGCATCCGTTCATCGCGGTTTCGTGCGGCGCGATTCCCGAGAGCCTGATTGAAGCGGAGCTGTTCGGGCATGAGAAGGGCGCGTTCACGGGATCGACGGGGGCGCACGCGGGCTATCTGGAGCAGGCGGGGGAGGGGACGATCCTGCTGGACGAGATTGGCGAACTGAGCCTGAATACGCAGGTGAAGCTGCTGCGGGTGCTGCAGGAGCGGGAGTATACGCGGCTGGGCGGAACGAAGCTGATTCCGTTGCACGCGCGGGTGCTGTTCGCGACGCACCGCAACCTGCACCAGATGGTGGAAGCGGGGACGTTCCGCAGCGATCTGTACTACCGGGTCAACGTGATGACGATCAACGTGCCGCCGCTGCGGGAACGGACCGAGGATATTCCGCAGCTGGCGCGTCACTTCCTGAAGCAGTACGCGGGGGAGTTCGGCAAGGCGATTTACGATATCCGCCCGAGCGCGATGGAAGCGCTGGTGGAATACGAGTGGCCGGGGAATGTGCGCGAACTGGAGAATGTGATTCAGGGGGCGACGATTCTGGCGGATGGGGAGAGCCTGGGGCTGAGCGAGATGCCGGATTTTCTGCGGCAGGTGGTGAGCGAAGAGGGTCCGACGATGGCCGCGTCGGAGGCGGAGGGTTTCGAGGGGCTGCTGCGGCAGTACAAGTTCAATCTGGCCAATCAGGCGATTGAAGAGTGTCACGGCAACAAGACGCTGGCGGCGCGGAAGCTGGGGGTTTCGCGGGCGTATCTGCACCGGCTGATCCGGATGGCGCCGGGCGAGGCGGGGGTCGCGGAACCGGGCAACGTGACGACGTTCCCGGGGATGGCGTCGGCGTCGTAGGGGTAGGGCAGGCGGTCCGCCTGCCAACTTCCCGGGCATGGCAGGTTGGCAGGCGGAAACGCGTGCGCTACTTGGATTCGTGCAGTTCCGAGGGGGGCGTGGACAAACACTCGGGGGGGAAGATCGCAGATTAGCCTGACAGGCCACAAAAGACGATGGCGTGTCCGCGACTGGTAGGGCAGGCGGTCCGCCTGCCAACTTCCCGGGCATGGCAGGTTGGCAGGCGGAAACGCGTGCGCTACTTGGATTCGTGCAGTT
>CAIRBY010000106.1 GCA_903876865.1 uncultured Acidobacteriia bacterium | reverse complement strand
TGCCTAATCTCACGCATGATGTCAAGGTACCGTTGCACGTTGTGCCGGGTCGCCAGTACCGAAAAGAGGATCTCTCCCGCCTGGAACAAATGGCGAAGGTAGGCCCGCGAGTAGGTGGCGCAGGTGTAGCAGGGGCAGTTGGGGTCGAGCGGACGCGGATCGTCTTTGTAGCGCGCGTGCTTGATGATGACGCGTCCTTCGGAGGTGAACAGATAACCGTTGCGGGCGTTGCGCGAGGGCAGCACGCAATCCATCATGTCGATCCCGCGGGCCACGTATTCGGGCAGTTCGGCCGGCATTCCGACCCCCATGGCATATCTCGGCTTGGTGCGCGGCAGCACCTCTTCGGTGGCTTCCACCATTTCCAGGCTGAGCGGGCGGGGTTCGCCAACCGAGAGTCCGCCCACCGCATAGCCATCCGTATCCAGATCGAGCAGGGCGTTGGCGCACTCCCGGCGCAGGTCCGGGAACATGGAGCCCTGCACGATCGGAAAAAGCGCGTGGCGCGTGGGAATCTCCTGCATCCGCTGCCGGAAATGATCGTTGGCCAGGTGCGCCCATCGCACCGTACGCTTCATGCTCTGCTCCGCGTAGGCATGGCTCACCGGATACTCGGGGCATTCGTCCAGCACCATCTGGATATCGCTGCCATAGGCCAACTGCACGTCCACGGTAGAAGCGGGGGTGAAGTGGTGGGTGTCGCCGTTCAGGTGGGACTGAAACACCACGCCCTCTTCGTTGATCTTGCGCAACCCGCTCAGGCTGAACACCTGAAAGCCGCCCGAATCGGTGAGGATCGCGTTGGGCCACGACATGAACTTGTGCAATCCGCCCAGCTGGCGGATGAGTTCGTGGCCGGGGCGCAGGTAGAGGTGATAGGTATTGGCCAGCAGAATCGGCACGGCCAGGTCCGTGGCCAGATCGCGCTGGGTCAGGCCCTTGACCGTAGCCTGCGTACCCACAGGCATGAACGCGGGGGTCTCGATGGTGCCGTGGGCGGTGTGAAGCAGGCCGGTACGCGCACGCGTATGCGGACATTCGGCCGTAATCTCAAACGTGATTTGGGACAAGGGGTCTAGTTTCAATGATAACCGACCCGCGGCCGGAACACGGTTCCAGACTCAAAAACACGGCGAGCCTCAGAACACCTTCAGGCGGAGAAACTTGCGCGGATTTTCGCGGAATTCCTTCACTGTGCCGTGCAGTTCCTGCGCCATCCCGTTGAAATTCTCGTATACCGCCGTAGTCGTCAGTAATGGCGCGGCATTCATGGCATCGGCCTGCTGCAAGATTGCATCGACCTGACGGATCCAGGAACCGTACGCATCGGCAGAGTGGAGCAACTCCGCGCCGTGCAGGTTTTCGATCGACTTCCGGAAATCCGCCACCTGCGTGCGCATCTGATCGTACTGTTTCGTATCCGCCAGCAGCGCCGCTCCGCTTCCCTGCCCCGACTGGAACTTGCTTAGCCCGTCATCCAGTTTGTGCAGCGGGTCCAGAACCTGGCGGTAGAGCGCATCGGTATTCAGCGCCTGCCCGGCGGCGCTGGTATTCTGCAGGGCCGCCTGCGCCGCGCGTTCCAGATCGAAAATCTTCTTGCGCACGTCGTTGTAGAGGGTGTCGGTCATCACGAACTGGCCGAGCGGGCTCTCGCCTTTTTCGATCTCGTCGAGCAGC
Source organism: uncultured Acidobacteriia bacterium (assembly GCA_903876865.1). GTDB lineage: Bacteria > Acidobacteriota > Terriglobia > Bryobacterales > Bryobacteraceae > Solibacter. Next base: position 22,722 of record CAIRBY010000106.1, on the reverse strand, counting down.
GCCTGAATGTCGCGCAGCGGCTGCTGGAACTGGGAGAGATCGATACTCTTCATCAACTCCGTGGAACTCTTGAAGTGGATCTCACCCCCGGGACCGAGATGTTTTTCACTGGTCCCGCTCTGCACGTCGATGAACTTATCGCCGATCAGGTTGTCCGAGGTGGCCTGCGCCGTGGAATCCACCGTGATGCTCGGCAGGCGCCCTCGCTCCACCGTCAGGGTGACACGGACCACACGGTCCGGCTGGCTGGAGCCGCTCAGTTCCACCGCGGAGACCTTCCCCACCCCGATGCCATCCACGCGCACCGGCGAATCCGGCCCCACGCCGGTCGCGTCCGGCACGAACAGGTAGAGTTTGGTCTTCGGTTCGAGCAGCGTGCCACCGGTGAGCAGGGCGGAGATCGTGCCCAGAATCAGCAGCGCCGCCGCGGCCACGACGGACACCCGAAACTTCGCCCAATTGACGTGCTCTACGGACGGCATTCACCTCGGATTGTACCGCAGGGGTTGAACCGCGGGACCGATCCCGAGACGATTGCCTGTAACGCGGGTTACACTGGTAGCGTCCTCATACAAGGAAGACACAAGCGAGGTTATTGATGGAAACGATTGGCATGCCGGAACTGCTGGTGATTCTAGGGGTTGCGGTGCTTTTGTTCGGCGGAAAGAAGATCCCGGAAGTCGCCAAAGGGCTCGGCGAAGGCATTCGCAACTTCAAAACGGCGCTCAAGGGCGAACCTGAAAAACCGGCCGCGGAAGTGGCCGAAGTCGAAAAGATCGAAGCGTCGAAGGTCTAATTCACCGCAAGCCGGCAGTCACCGCTTCGCTACAGTCACTTCAGCGACTGGCTGATCGCGGTGGCTACGCGGGAAGCTTCGCAGCCAGGAGCGCGGTGTCCGCACTCACCGTTCAATTCCACTATGGTCGCCTTCAGGGCATGCGCGAATTCCAGCGCCGAGGCCGGGTTCACCATGTGGTCCTGCAGCGACGCAATCACCGTCACCCGTGCCTTCACCGCGACTGCGGCCCGCGCGGGGTCTCCGGCAAACGGGCGAAAGACGTCATGCGCCAGCATGGCCTGCAACTGCCGGTAATAGTCGTTCGTATCCAGGCTCGCCAGCGTAGCCTTCTCCGCCTCATTCAGCACAGCGTCCATTGCCTTGCCCGCATTCTGGCGGTTGTAATAAGCAGGTGTGCCGAGGGCCAGCGCATGGATATCGCTCACGGTGCGCATCGCGGCCACGGGACGCGCGGCGTACTCCCCGTTCTTCCAGCCGGCGTCGGCTTCGATCGCGTGCGTCTCCGCTTCCCACAGCAGCACATCGTAGGGCGAAAGCCTGGGACTGCCGACAATCGGGATCGCCCGGTCCAGGAACTCCGGGTACGAGAGCATCCACTGAAACGTCTGCATCCCGCCCATGGAGATACCCATCACCGCACGCAGGTGGTTCAGGTGCAGCACCTCCGTCAGCAGGCGGTGCTGGCTCTCCACCATATCGCGGATCGTGAAGCGGGGGAACTTCAGACGCGGTTGCGCGACAGAGTTCGAGGGGGATGTGGAGACCCCGTTCCCGATGGCATCCACCGCGATCACGAAATAGCTGCCGGTATCCACCATTTTCCCGGGGCCGAAGTTGTCCGCGAGTTGGGAGGAGTTGCCGGTGAACCAGGTCGGGAACAGCACCGCATTGGAACGGGCTGCGTTCAACTTTCCGAACGTTCGGTAGCCGATGCGGCATTGGCGGATGACTTCCCCGCTTTCCAACTTCAGGTCTCCGAGCGCGCCGAACTGCTGCGCCCCTTCCTGCGCCGCCAGCGGAGCCAGCAGGGCGATCAGTAAACTCGCGTATCGAAGCGTCATGTGGAACCTCCGCCGATTCATCCTGGGATCAATCGGCACTCGGATAATACTCGAAGAATTTGGTGGGGCCTTCGGCCGGATGCAGCGCGGTCGCGAGCTTTCGGGAAGGCGCCGCCTGCCGCAGCCAAGCGGTAAAACCCTCGAGATCCTTCGTCTCGACCAAGCCCGCGCCGAAGATGCGCGTGCCGGGGTCTTCGGCGTGCGCCCAGACAGTGAAAGCCCGCTCAGCAGCACCGGCCAGCAGGGCATCGAACTGCTCTGCATCCACGCACGCTGAAAACTCAAAATTCGCCTTCACCGCTTCCATCCGCTCGCGCGGCTTCACGCGAATCGCGGGGTCCAGATTCGCCAGGTACGCGGAGAGCAGAGGGAAGCGCGTTTCAAATGCTCCCGTGGCCGCCTTCGCCGGGGCCTTGCGTCCGCCCGCGCGGCGCTGCTCATCGGCCGCAGAGCCGTACTTGGCCGGCATGAAGCCCAGAATCAGCGGGGCGAGGAACGGGAAACGCAGCGACCCGACCACCCACGGCCAGGACTCGCGCCCCAGTTGTCCGGCATACGTGTAGCAGAGAAAAGCCATCAGCGCGTTGCCGGGGAAACTGCCCAACAGGCCCTTGTAAAAATAGTCCAGCAGACCCAGGCCCGTGTTCGAACTGACATCGACCAGCGGGGGCATGAACCACAACAGCGGCGAGAGAAACAGCAGGATGCGGGTGGCTTTCATGGCGCGCGTCCGGAAGGAACTTATTTGACCACGTTTTCGCCCTCGCCGGGATGGCGGAGGACGCTCCGTCTGGTGACCACGCAGAGCGTGACCTGCTAAGGTAGGAGTTTCCACCGCCGTGAAGATCCGATCCCGCAAATTTGACGGCCGCTGCGCCAAGCACAAGCGCTACAACCCCGCCGTGGATGGACCGGGAGCGGTCAAAGGCGCCTGCGCGCGCTGCACCCTGCTGTACGAGATCTGGGAAGCGTCCCTGCGTCTGAATCAGCTGATTCGCCGCTTCGACCCCAACCACGACGACCTGCAGAAGCCCGCGCAAAAACTCCCGGCCGTGGACCCGCGCCAGATGAGCCTGATCGGCGATTGAGTCCAGTGGGATACGCGATCGTCTTGTGTGGCGTGCCGGCGAATCGGCCCTTACCCAACGAGCCTAAGACGAAAGCGCCCGCAGCACGATCCACGATTTCTCAAAAAGGCTCAGCCGCACGCGCCGTGAGAAGACATCGTAGTTGGTTCCTTCGATCCGCTCGAGCAGGCGCGAATAGATCGCAATCAGCGCCCAGAGCGACGAGCGCGAGCGCGGGTGAATCAGGTCCAGCAACAGTTGCGAATCGTTGTAGAAGCCGCGTGCGCGCGCCGATTCGAAGCGCATCAATTCCAGAAACTCGGGGGTGCGATTGCCCGCCTTCAGATCCGCCTCGCTGACGCCGAAGCGGCGCAGATCCTCCGCCGGCAGGTAGATGCGCCCGCGCTCGGCGTCTTCCCGGATGTCGCGCAGAATATTCGTGAGTTGAAAGGCGACGCCGCACTTCTCCGCCAGCGGCAGCGCACTGCGCGTATCGAAGCCGAAAATGTGGATGATGGTCAGGCCCACCACGCTCGCCACCTGATAGCAGTAGCCGTAGAGATCTTCGAAGGTCTCAAAGGTGCGCGGTTCCAGGTCCGACGTGATGCCCGCGATCATCTGCCGGAAATAATCGTGCGGAATACCGAAGCGGCGCACCGTGTGATAAAAAGCCGGCCACACCGGATGCTCGGTGAAGCGCCCCTGCAACGCTTCCTCCAGATCCGCGCGCCATTGATCCACTGCTGCGCGCGTAGCGCCCGGCTCGTCGCTCAGGTCGTCGCAGTAGCGCATGAAGGCGTAGATCGCGCACATGGCCTTGCGCTGTTGCGCCGAAAGCAGCACGAAGGAGTAGTAGAAGTTTTTGGCGCGGCTGCGCGCCACCTTCATGCAGTATTGATAGCTCTGATCGACCGTAATCATCAGGCCGCCCGGGGGGAGAAGGCGACGCGCGCCACGCTGCCGAGCAACAGCCCGACGCGCTCCATTTTAGAGACCGCGGGGCGCACGCCCAACACGTCGTAGTCCTGCTGCTCGATCTTCTCCAGCACGCGCATTCCGCCGCGGCTGAACAGGTCCAGATCGATGGCCAGGCGCCGGTCTACCATGCCAGGCAGCGGCAGCCCTTCTACAAACAACTCGCGCGCCCGCTCCACGCATTCGCGCATGCACGCGGCGAAGGCCGGGGTGAAGCGCCGCGCGAACAGGTCTTCCACCGCATAGCCGTGGCGTTCCAGAACGTCCAGCGGAATGTAGACGCGATCCTTCAGCAGATCCACCGTCACGTCCTGCCAGAAATTAGCCAATTGCAGGGCCGTGCAGGTGGCATCGCTGAGCCTCTGCCGCTCCGCGTCCGCATAGCCGCAGAGGTACAGCACCAGCCGGCCCACGGGGTTGGCCGAATTGCGGCAGTAGCCGAAGAGCTCGTCCCAATTGCGGTAGCGCGTGACGCGCTGATCCTGCACGAAGGCATCGATCAGATCTGAGAATGGCTGCTGCGGGATGCCGTATTGCCGCACCGTGGGTTCCAGCGCCGCGAAGACCGGATGCGTGGCGCGTCCCGCGTACATGGCGTCCAGTTCCCCGCGCCACCAGCCCAGCAGGCGCAGGCTCTCCGCCGGATCGCCCATCTCGTCGCTCAGATCGTCCGCCCAGCGGCAATACGCGTACACGTTGTAGAAATCCTGGTGCAGGCGCTTGGGCAGCAGGAAGCTCACCACGTGAAAATTCTCGTAGTGGTGAGTTGCCAGCCAGCGCGTGTAGACGCGCCCTTGTTCCGGGGTATAAACCTGCTGTAACGCAGCCGGGGACTTGACGAAGCTCGCCGGGGGCAAAAACGCCGGTGCGTCGACTTCGGGCATCTACGGGACGATCGCCGTCTTCAGGTGGCCGTTATGGCTCATCAGGTGGCGCATCACTTCCAGAAGGTTGGCAAGCGGCTCTTCTTTGTTGACGAAGACCGAAGCGGTGATGTGGCCGGCGCACACCAGATCCAGTGCCTTTTGAATATAGGCCGGGGTGTGGTGGAAACTGGCCTTGCAGGTGATTTCGGAGTAGTGCAGCAAGGCCGTATCCAGACTCACCTTGCTTTCGTTGGGGCAACCGCCGAAGAAGTTGACGGTCCCGCCGCGACGCACCATGTTCACGGCCCAGTGCCAGGTCTGCGGCTTGCCCACGGCTTCGATGGCGATATCCACACCCCTGCCATGCGTCATATCCCGGATGGCCTTCACGGGGTCGCTATGCTCGCCCGCCACCACCAACTCATCCGCACCCAGAGCCGCCGCGCGATCTAATTGAGGCTGACGCCGGCCCACCGCGATCACACGGCAGCCGTACAGTTTGGCCAACTTGACGAACATGAGCCCGATCGGTCCCAGGCCGATAATGGAAACCGTATCTCCCGCGCGCGGGGAAGATTCCTCAAAACCGCGGACGACGCAGGCGAGCGGTTCCACCAGCGCGGCATCCTGATATCCGACCGCGTCCGGGATGCGGTAGGTGTTGCGCTTTACGATGCGGGCGGGAATGCGGATGTATTCGGCGTAGGCGCCGTTGTTAAAGAGCAGGTCTTCGCAGAGATTCTCCAAATCGCGCTTGCAGAAGAAGCACTCGCCGCAAGGCGCCGAATTGGCGGCAACCACCCGGTCGCCAATGGAGAAATTGGTAACTCCCTCACCAATCGCAACTACGTCTCCCGCCAGTTCATGCCCGAACACTGCCGGGGGCACGATCATTCGAGCGTGGTAGCCGCGACGAAAGACCTTTACATCGGTGCCACAGGTCAGAGCGACCTTGACCCGCACGAGAATGTCTCCGGAACCGATTGTCGGAACAGCTACCGGCTCTACCTGCAAATGCTCCTTGCCGTAAAGCACAGCAGCCATCATGTGGTTATTCACTATGACCACCTCTGTGGCTGAACGATTATTTTCAACGATTTAGGTCCTGGATGCAATGCCAAATCAAATCCTGAACGGATTTTAACCAAAGGCAGGCGATGAGAGATCAACGCTTCCAACGGAAGTTCACCGCCGAATACCAGTTCCGCCGATTCCTTTTGTAAGTCTATTGATGCACTATAGCACCCGAAGAGGGTACGTTCACCTACACAAAGATCGGCGCCGGAGGCTTCAATGCGCTCCGTGGCGGAAGTCTGGGCAAAAAGCAGAATGCGCGCTCCCGGACGCGAACAGGCGATCGCCTGTTGCACAATTCCGGGAACCGAAGCGGCCACAATCACCAGATCCGCGCCGCGGCCTTCGGTCAGGCTGCGGGCTTCGGCGGCAACATCCACCGAACGGGGGTTCCAGGCGAATTCGGCGCCGCTTTGGGTGGCCAGTTCCAGGCGCTCCGGAATGGTATCGGAGACCGCTACGCGCGCCCCGGTGCGGCGCGTCAGCATGGTAAACATCAGCCCGATCGGACCCTGCCCCAGAATCACGACAAAATCATCGGGTTGGGGGTCGCACTGCACCACCGCTTTGAGACACGTGTTGAGCGGTTCCACCAGCGTAGCGCGTTCGAAAGACACGCCGTCCGGGATCAGTTCCACCCCTTCTTCCACGATCCAATCCATCACGCGGACATACTGCGCGAAGCCGCCGCCGGCAGGCTCGAAACCCGCCGTGATGCCGACCCGCTTATAGACCGCGCACTGGGCGTAGTTCTTGCGCCGGCAGTAAAAGCATTTGCGGCAGGGGATGTGGTGGAAGGCGACCACACGGTCGCCGATTTTGAACTTGGTAACGCCACTGCCCACCGCGGCCACAACACCCGCCGTCTCATGCCCGTATACCCGCGGCGGTGCCAGCAGATTATGCTCGATCTTCTTCAGATCGGTATGGCAGATCCCGCACGCCTCTACCCGGATGAGGATCTCGCCCGGCCCAATGGCCGGGGTGGGAATCTCTTCCACGCTGACGACGCTCTCACCGCGGTATACCGCTGCGTGCATGGTCTCCGGGATGGCGCTCAGGTCAGAATCGGCAATCGGCAATAAACTCTCCCAACACACGCGCAGCATGGGCACAACGATTTCGAAGCCGGAATAATTCCGGCAAGCGAGCCCACGGATTGCGCAGAGCGTCTCTTAAAATACTTATTGTAGCGAAGTGACCGTCCGGGCGCAGTGCCCCATTGAAGTCATTCGCCATGTCTTCGCCAGCAAGATCGGTAACCACGCGAATGCAGTAAAACGGAACTCCGTGGGCAACCGCCCGGTCCGCCACTCCAACCGCTTCCATCTCCACCACACTGGCCCCGGAGGCACGCAATTCCAGCTTCTCCGCCGCAGTGCCGGCGACGTGATCGATGCAGCACACCACTCCCTGGTGATGCTGTGGCGTGGCAACGGGCTGCAACGCTTCGAAACGCCGCGCTCCGGCGATCACGGCACTTGCCACCACCACATCGGCAAGCCGCAGTTCCGGCGCCAGCGCGCCGCAAAAACCGGTGCTGATCACCCCATCAGCCGCAAAGTGCTCCAGCGCGGATTCCACCGCGGCACCCGCCCGCCGGGCGCCGGCGCCGTTGGCGACGAGCGCCACGTCATGGTCGCCGAGCCTTCCCGTGCGCGCCCAGTGGACCGGGAAAGCCGCCGGCTTCACACCGGTAGCGTGGGCGAGGATGCCGGGAAACTCCCTGGGCTCCGCCGCCACCACAAGGAGCCTCATCGGGCACCCTGACGTTGGGGATCGCGGAACCACTCCACCGCGCGCTGCAGCGCCTGCTCCGCCGGGGCGGGCGCAAAGCCCAGTTCCCGCGCCGCGCGTTCGTGCGTGACCCACATCTTCTTCCTGGCCATGCGCACGCCCTCCATCGGGACGCGGGGCGGAATGCCGGTCAGCTCCGCCCAGGCGGTGCTGCATGCGCCCGCACACCACGCCACCGCGTAGGGCAGGCGGAACGTCGGCGCCTTCAGCCCGGTGATGGCCGCCAGTTTCTGCAGGATCTGCGCCAGGGTGAGGTTCTCCGACCCGAGGATATAGCGCTCTCCGCTGCGCCCGCGTTCACAGGCCAGCCAGTGTCCCTCGGCGGTATCGCGCACATCCACCACGTTGAGTCCGGTGTCGATAAACGCGGGCATCGCACCGTTGAGAAAGTCCAGCACGATCCGGCCCGTGGGCGTTGGCTTCACATCGTGATCGCCCACCGGAGCGGTCGGGTTCACGATCACCACCGGGAGTCCGGCGCGGGCAAACTCCAGCGCTACCTGCTCGGCGAGAAACTTGGACCGTTTGTAGTGGCCCGCCATATCCGCCAGCGAGACCGGAGCCGCTTCATCGCCAATGCCGCCAGGGGGAATTCCGATGCACCCCACGGTGCTGGTGTAGACTACGCGTTCGACGCCCGCATTCCGCGCCGCCTGCAACAGATTGCGCGTCCCATCCACGTTGGAACGGTACAAGTCGCCCGGGTCCCGGCTCCACAGCCGGTAATCCGCCGCGACGTGAAAGACCAGGCCGCACCCCGCCGCCGCGCCTTCCAGGGAGGCGGCATCGCGCAGGTCTCCGGTGACAATTTCGAGATCAAGGCCTTCCACGCGGCTGCCCGGGCGCACCAGCGCGCGCACGTGATAACCCCGTTCCCGCAGAACGCGTGCAACATGCCAGCCGAGGAACCCGGAGGCTCCTGTAACGAGGGCAGGTTTCATCGATTACCGCGAAGCCCGGAGTGGCATGATCTACCCGTTCGAAGCCGCACGGGCCTTCACAAACGATGACAATGCGAGGAGCGGGAAATAATCCTTGTACATGTGGTAGTTGAGGTAGAAGACGCGCGGGAAACCGGTCCCGGTGGCGAACTCCTCATCCCAGCTGCCATCGCCGCGCTGGGTATCGAGCAGGTACTCGATGCCGTGTTGCACGCTCAGGCTGGCTGGGTCTCCACCGGCGATCAGGCCCAGAATCGCCCACGCGGTCTGCGAGGGGGTGCTGGGTCCGGGAGTGAAGATGCGATTGTCGTAGCTCTTGCAGCTTTCGCCCCACCCGCCATCCGCGTTCTGTATGGAACGAAGCCATTCGCCGCCGCGCAGCACGTGCGCTTCGCGGTCGCTCTCGCCCGCCGCAGCCAAACCGCGGAGGGCGAAACAGGTGCCGTAGATGTACGCCACGCCCCAGCGGCCATACCAGCTTCCATCCTGTTCCTGATGCTTGGTGAGCCACTTCACGCCGCGCTGCACGGCGCGATGATTGCGGTCCAACCCGTGCGATGCCAGGGCTTCCAGAACCCGCCCGGTGATATCGGCGCAGGTGGGGTCGAGCATGGCGTTGTGGTCGGAGAATGGAACCTGACTGAGGAATTCCCAGTTGTTGTCGGCGTCAAAGGCGGCCCAACCGCCATCGCTCGATTGCATGGCGAGCAGCCAGTCCAGACCGCGTTTGGAGGCAGCTTCCTGTGCGGCGGGATCGGAGGCGCGCAACTCGCTGAGGGCGAGCATCACCATGGCCGTATCGTCGATATCGGGATAGTATTCGTTGCCGTATTCGAAGGCCCAGCCGGAGGGCTCGGTATTGGGGCGTTTGACGCTCCAATCCCCCTTGCGGCGGACCTCTTTTTTCAGCAGCCAGTCGGCGGCGGGGGTCAGCGATTCGTGATTGTCATCGGCCAGGGCGAGAGCGTAACCGCCGATCGCCGTGTCCCAGACCGGCGAGAAGCACGGCTGGAAGAAGAAGCGGTCGCCATCGTCCACCATCAGGTTGTTGAAGTGGCGCAGGGCTTCCACGCGCAGGGGATCGTCTTTGGCATAGCCGAGCACGTCCAGCGCCATCACCGAGTACATCATGGGCGGATAAATCGCGCCCAATCCATCGGAGTGGCGCAAGCGCTCGACCATCCACTGGCGGGCCTTTTCCACGGCGCGGCGACGCAGAGTCTTGCTGCCGCTACGCTCCCACCATTTCAGAAACTTGTCGAAGCTCAGGAAAAAATTGTGCCAGGTGAAGAACGTGGGATCGTGATGGAACGCGGGACTCACACCGGGCAGCCAGAGTTCATCCAGAGTGAAACCCGCCGGCACCGGGCGGCGCGGATTGGCCGCGTGTACGATGGAAAGCGAAATCACGATCGCGCGCGTCCAGGCCGACATCTGGTAGAGCAGGTCGAAGGGCAGCAACGCGACTTCGGGAGGGATGCTCGGGGAAAACTCGCGCGGATAGAGATCGAAGAGGCTGAGATTGACCTTGACGTAGCTGTTGGCGGCTTGAATGCCACCCAGGGCCAGGATTCGCTCCCGCAGGCGCGTCAGCCGCGGATCGTCCATCGCCAGACCGGCTAGTTTGAGGGCAAAATAGGCCTTCACCGAAGCGCTTACCTCAGACGGCCCGCCGGAGTAGATATTGAAGCCGCCATCCGGCAACTGCCGCTCCAGAATGGAAGCCACCGCCTTGCCGACCAGCGACCGGGTCTCCGGCTCCCACTTCCCGTTCACCGGCGGATACAGCCACAGCTGAAAGAGAATGTAGTCCGATTCGAGGGTGGTGTCCGCTGTGAGTTCGGCACACCAGTGACCGTCGCGTTCCTGAAGGCAAGTCAGGTAGGCGGCCGCTTTACGCATGGCCTGTTCGGCTGCGGTTTCCAACATGTTGCCGACTTGGGACGGCGCGCTCATTGGATGGTAATCGTCAACTCCGAGGGCAAAGAGAAACGAACGTCTTCATCAACCAGTTCGATCTCTTCCAGTTGCTGGTAATCGTGTTCGCGCAGGAATTCGATCAGTTCCTGCACCAGATGTTCGGGCGCGGAGGCACCGGCGGTAACACCGACATTCCGGACGCCTTCGAGCCAGGCCGGATTCACGTCGCCGCGATCGTTCACCAGATGGGAACGAACATTCACCTTGGCTCCCACTTCCACCAGGCGCTTGGAATTGGAGCTGTTCTGGGAACCCACGACCAACAGCAGGTCCACGTTATCCGAAACCGCCTTGACCGCCATCTGCCGGTTCTCCGTGGCATAGCAGATGTCCTGCGAATGCGGACCCTCGATCAGGGGGAAGCGCTCGCGCAGACGGCTCACAATGTGGCTGGTCTCATCCAGGCTGAGCGTGGTCTGCGTCAGGTAGCGGACGCGGGCGGGATCCGGTACCACCAGGTTGTCGACATCTTCCACGGTTTCGACCAGATAGCTGCGGTCCGGCACTTCACCCAGGGTCCCGATGACTTCGTCGTGGTCCTTGTGGCCCACCAGCACGATACTGAAGCCTTCGCGCGCAAAACGCACCGCTTCCAGATGGACTTTGGTGACCAGTGGGCAGGTGGCGTCGATGACGTCCAACTTGCGAGCCTTGGCTTGGTCACGCACCGCGGGAGAAACTCCGTGCGCGCTGAAGATGGCGCGCGCGCCCGAGGGCACCTCGTCCAGTTCCTCGACGAACACGGCGCCAGCTTCGCGCAACTCCTCTACCACGTGCTTGTTATGCACAATCTCTTTGCGGACGTACACCGGCGGACCGTAGAGATCCAGCGCGATCTTCACCACATCGATCGCCCGCACGACACCGGCACAGAATCCTCGGGGCTTAAGCAGAAAGATCTTCTTCTCCGCGCCATGGTTGGGTGCGAAAGGCTTTAGTGGCATAAAAGGCTTAGATCGTCGATTATAACAGGTGCGTGACTCGCCGCGCTGATTCGGAGGCGGCAGTTTCCCGGCCGGCCAAACGGTATATGGCAGACTGAAGGCATGATTCGGCGCTCATCGATCAAATGGTCAGCGGTCACACTTGTAGATGGCCTGACAGTGCGCTTGGTTTCAAGCGATTCGGGCCTGAGGGCGATCGATTTTGAACCGTTCCGGGCAATCGACGGGGAGCCGGCGGATTCCGCGCCCATCACCGTGGAGGCGGCGCGCCAGTTGCGAGCCTACTTCGCCGGGGATTTGCGCCGCTTCGAACTGCCGCTAGACCTTCGCGGCACCCCGTTCCAACTGCGCGTCTGGGAGGCGTTACTGGACATCCCCTACGGCGAAACCCGCAGCTACCTGCAGATCGCCCAGGCGATCGGCTCGCCACTGGCGGTGCGGGCGGTGGGTGCTGCCAACGGAACGAACCCAATTCCGATCGTGGTGCCCTGCCATCGCGTGATCGGCTCCAGCGGCAAACTGGTGGGCTACGGCGGCGGACTACCCCTCAAAAAGCGCCTGCTGGAACTGGAAGGCGCCCGGGCCTTACCCCTTGATATATGAGGGTTGAGGCGGCGCGGCCGGGAACTAGACGCTTGCCGGCGAACCCGCCTTCACCATCGACAGGACTTTGTCGTCGAACTCGAAACTGGCCGTACGCGGCTTGTGATTGCGGGTGTACCAGCGGTAGGTCTCCTTCAGCCCGGTCTCGAAGGGTGTCAATTTCATCTTCAATACGCGGGTGACCTTGCCGATATTTTCCGTAATCGGCGGCAGATCGTAGTACTCGCCGAAGTAGAACGGCTCAGTGAAGACGCTGCCGCCCGCCTGCGCGATGATGTCGCGCGGCACACGCACCAGGTTCGGCTCGACATTGGCTACTTTGGCGAGCTTCTCCACCAGTTCGACCTGTGTCACCGGCTTGGGATCGCCGATATTGAAGGCCTCTCCCACCGCCCGCGGCTCGTCCATGCACTTGATCATCGCCGTCACCAGATCGTTGACGTAGACGAATTGCATGAGGCGGTGGCCGTCCCCGGGAATGATGATGGGGCGCCCGGCGCGCAGGCGATCCCACAAGAACTGTTCGCGGTAGTAGTTCGTGCGCGGCCCATAGACAAAGGGCGGACGGAACGTCACCACGGGAAAACCACTGCTGGCGTGCATGCGGAAGAGCAGACGTTCGGTGGTCGCCTTATGGCTGGTGTAGGGAATCGGATGATAGTCCGGCGCGAGGGGATCGCTTTCCTTGTGGTTCAGGCCATCGCCATACGCTGCCACACTGGACATGAAGACGTAGCGGGAAATGCGGTCTCCGCAGGCGCGAATCGTGGCTTCCACTTGAGCTGCCGTGGTGCCGCGGTCAAAATCGTAGACATTGTCGAAAATTACATCAAAACGGCGGCCGGCAAGAGCTTCGCGCAGAGCCTGCCCGTCATTACGGTCCGCCATGATATTCTCGACCCGCTTGGCGAAGTCGTGCTTCGGCTTGCGATGCAGCACCGCGACGTCATGGCCTTCCTTTAGCAACTCCTCCACCAGCAATTTTCCGATGAAGAGAGTTCCGCCGATTACCAACACTTTCATAGGAGCTCCCGAACACTAGAGACGCGGCGGCACGGCAATGCATTTCATCGCACACCGCCCCCGTCTTCAAACAATACTGCGGCTAATCGTAATATTCCAGGCCCAAATGCGTGATCAGGTCCTCACCCTGCATATGGCGCAAGGTGTTTTTCAACTTCATCAACTGAATGAAGATGTCATGCTCGGGATAAAGTTCCGGCGCATGCATCGGGGCTTTGAAGTAGAAAGACAGCCACTCCTGGATGCCACGCATTCCCGCGCGCTGCGCCAGGTCCATGAAGAGCACCAGATCCAGTACGAGCGGCGCCGCCAGAATCGAATCCCGGCAGAGGAAGTTGATTTTGATCTGCATCGGATAGCCCAGCCATCCGAAGATGTCGATGTTGTCCCAACCTTCCTTGGCATCGCCCCGCGGCGGGTAATACTCGATGCGGACCTTGTGATAGAAGTGCTTGTACAGATCCGGGTAGAGATCGCCCTGCAGGATATACTCGAGCGCCGAACTCTTGCTCACTTCCTTGGAGCGGAAGGATCCCGGCTCATCCAGCACTTCACCATCGCGGTTGCCCAGGATGTTGGTGGAGAACCAGCCGCTCAAGCCCAGCAGGCGGGACTTCAATCCCGGCGCGATCAGCGTCTTCATGAAAGTCTGGCCGCTCTTGTAGTCTTTGCCGCAGACCGGCAGGTTCATGGTGCGGGCGAGTTCCATCAGCGCCGGCATATCCGTGGTCAGGTGCGGAGCACCGTTGGCGTAAGAGACGCCGGATTTGAGCGCGGCATACGCGTAGATCTGGCTGGGAGAAATTTCCGGGTCGTCGTTCCTCAGGCCTTCCTCGAAAGAGGCTACGGTGTCATGCACCGGCGCCGCCTCATGGTAGACCTCGGTGGATCCGCACCAGATCATGACCGTACGGCTGACGCCCGTGCGCTCCTGGAACTGACGGATATCTTCCATCACGGCCAGGGCGTACTCCATCTTGGTGCCGCCGGTTTTCACGTTGGGACCGTTAATGCGCTTGACGAACTTCTGGTCGAAGACCGCCTTCATCGGCTGAATCGCCGAGAGCGGCTCTTTCAACTGTTCCAGCAGCGCGGGCTCGAGCACCCCCGCCTTGACCGCGGCCTGGTAGGCGTTATCCTCGAAAATATCCCAGCAACCGACCACGATGTCTTCCATCCGGGCCAGCGGCACAAAATCCTTGATCGCGGGACTGCGTCCCTCGGTCCTTTTCCCCAACCGGATCGTCCCCAGTTGTGTCAGCGAGCCGATCGGCTTCCCCAATCCCCGCTTAAAAGCTTCCAACCCGGCTATGAAAGTGGTCGTCACCGCGCCCATACCGGGGATTAAGACACCTAGCTTCCCCTCTGCGGGCGCAATTTTAACCTTGTCTTTATTAGGCAATCCGTTCTCCTGGGACCGAAATGCTATAATACCAACTCCATGCCGAACCGTGCGACGGCAACCCTCACTACAATCATAGTAGATGACGAACAACTGGCCTGTGACGAGCTTGCCTTTTTGCTCAAGGAGTTCCCGGAAGTCGAAGTGGTGGCACGCGGCTCCAATGGGCTGGAAGCCGTGGATCTGATTGAAAAAATTGAGCCGGAGCTGGTTTTTCTGGATGTGAACATGCCCGGTCTGGACGGCTTGGGCGTGGTTCGCCGGCTGCGGGAAAAAGACATCGACCTCCCGCACTTCATTTTTGTGACTGCGTACGACCAGTACGCCGTGGAAGCGTTCCGCCTGGCGGCGATGGACTACCTGTTGAAGCCACTGGAACGGGGCAGGCTAGCGGAGACGATCGAGCGCGCAAGGCGCGCCATCCAGGACAAAAAGGCGCCGGAAGCAGCCCCGGCACTGAAACCGGCGACTGCGTCAGCGCCGCGTAGCAAACTGCTGGTGCGGGCAAGCAATCGCAATTTCATTGTGGATGCGAATGAAGTGATCTACGCCACCATCGACAACGGGCTGATCACGCTGGTGACGACGAATCTGGAAGGCCACTCCAACTACCGCACGATCGAGGACTTGCAGGCCAATCTGGACCGGGAGATGTTCTGGCGCGTGCATCGCTCTTTCCTGGTGAACATCAATCGAATCAAAGAAGTAGTGCCATGGTTCAAATCCAGCTATCAGCTCCGCATGGACGATAAGAAGCACACCGAAGTTCCCGTCAGCCGGGTACAGACGCGGCGCCTGCGGGAACTCTTCAAGCTGTAAATTTCACCACTACCGAAACCCGCCGGTTCTTCGGATCGAAGAGGTCCCTGGCATTGAACGGGCGCTGATCGGCAAAGCCGCGCACTTCCACCACCTGTTCGGCGCGAACCCCATATTGATGCAAGAGGCGGCGCGCCGCATTGGCCCGGTCGGCAGCCAGTTCCCAGTTACTATAGCCGCTGGAGGGACCAGCGTTGCGGAATGGGTGCGCGTCCGTATGTCCCTCAATAATCAGGCCATTGGGCAGACGGCCAATCTCTTTGGCCAGGGTTTCCAGGAGCTTCGCCCCAGCCGTGGTGGGGGAAGGGCTGCCGGTGACGAAGAACATCCCCTGCTCGTTTTCCAGCAGGTCCACCCGCAACCCCTCGCCGGTCACGCTAAACACCACATTTTCAGAGATGCGCTTGAACTCGGGCATGGCTTTGAGGGCCTGTTCCAGTTGTTTGCGGATCTCCCCCATGTGGTCGCGATTGAGCGAAATCCCCTCCCCGGAACTGCCGACGCCGCCACCGGGATTCCGGGTAAAGCCGCGCGGGTCCTTGAAATATCCGCTCACGGATTTCTTCACCTGCGTGGAGGAGTTCATCAGCCAGAGGACGATGAACAGCGCCATCAACGCGGTGACGAAATCCGCATAGGCGACCTTCCACGCACCGCTGGGGTGGTACGCCGGCGGACGATGGCACATCAGGGGAACAGGCGGCGAGGTGTCCTCAGGCAGGCTGAACTTGGGCATTGGCCGCCTCCGGCAGGTTGGGCTTCGGCACCGGCGGGATCTTCGCCTCCTTCTTGATGGAGATCTCCATATCGAGGAAGGTGGGGCGGAGTTCCACCGGGATGGAGCGGCGCGCATATTCCACGGCCAGGATCGGCGACGCCCCGCGCGCAAAGGCTCCGATGGCGATCCGCAGCACGTACAGAAGTTGCGCTTCGGCGTCGCCGAGTTTTTCCAGACGGGAAGCGATGGGGCCCACCACGCCATAGCAGAGCAGGATGCCCAGGAAGGTGCCCACCAGAGCCGCGGCTACCTTCTGGCCCACCAGTTCCGGTGCGCCTCCAATTGCCTGCATGGTGATCACTACGCCCAACACAGCCGCCACGATACCCAACCCGGGCAGAGCATCCGCCACGGAGTGCAACGCGTTTACCGGTTCCTGACGGCCTCGCCGCTGCGCCTCGATATCCAGATCCATCAACTGGTCCAGTTCCGCCGGAGTGGTCACCCCCACCACCAACATGCGCAGCGTGTCGCAGAGGAACTCGCGGGTGGGCGCATCCTTGAGGAAATCCGGATGGTTGGAGAAGATGCGGCTGTTTTTGGGGTCCTCCACGTCGCTTTCGAACTCGATGACCCCGGCGCGTTGAATGAAGCAGAAGACCTCATACAGCATGCGCATATAGCGGAGAAAGCACTGTGGATTGCGAGGCGGAGGGCGAAATGCGGAGATCGCGCCGCGCAGCATTTTCCGCATCACGGAGGGCGGGTTGGCCACCATCACGATGCCCACGGCGGCACCGCCCACAATCAGCAGTTCCGCAGGCTGAAACAGCACCCAGGGATTCCCTTTTTCCAGCAGAAATCCGCCCAGGACCGCGACGAACACTGCGGCGATTCCAATGAGTGCATACATAAGAATGGGGATGGCATGCCTCTGCCTCCGCATGACTTATCGGCAAGTTCTGGAGAAGTGTTAGCCGTTGGTTTGGGCACGGAACGGACTGAGTCCGCGCACCAGCGTGACAATTGCCTGGGCTTCGGCGGAACGCCCTTCGCCCACGGGACCGACCTTTTCCGCGGTCTTGAATTTGACCGACATTCGATCCAATTCCAGTTGCAGGGTGTCGGCCAGACGCTGACGAATCGCCTCGCGGTAGTCCTTCAGTTTCGGACGTTCCAGGATGACCGTCGAATCCACATTGAGGATGTGGTACCCGCGTTCCACTGCCAGTTCGTAGGCATGGCGCAGGAACACGAGGCTGTCGCAACCCTTCCAGCGCGGATCGGTGTCGGGGAAGTGCATGCCGATATCGCCCAGAGCGGCCGCGCCCAGGATCGCGTCCGTAATGGCATGCGCCAGCACGTCGGCATCGGAGTGACCTTCCAGACCGAACTCGCTCGGGATCGTGACGCCGCCCAGAATCAGCGGGCGTCCAGGGGCGATGCGGTGGTTATCCCAGCCGAGTCCGGTGCGAATTTCGCTCAAGACTGCGCACTCCGGGCTTCCTCGCGCAAGAACAAATGCGCGAGTTCCATATCGGTCGGCTTGGTGATTTTGATATTCCGGTCGCTGCCGGGCACCACGCTGACTTCGACATCCATGCGCTCCACCATGCTGGATTCATCCGTGCCCACGAAGCCATCCTGACGGGCTGTCTGGAAGGCGCGCAACAGCAGGTCGTAGCGGAAGACCTGCGGGGTCTGGGCCAGCACCAGCTTTTCGCGCGGTAAGGTGGCGCGGACACGCACGTGGGTAGTACCGCGGGTCACCTGCTTCACGGTATCCACGGCGGGCACGGCAACGATAGCGGCTCCGCTCTCCGCCGCCTCATCGAACACGCTATGAATGGTAGCCAGATCGATGAAGGGGCGAACAGCATCGTGCACGGCGACCAGTTCGCACTCCGGGCCGAGCGACGCCAGAGCATTCTCCACCGATTCCTGACGGCTGTTGCCGCCCTCCACTACGCGGACGCGGGAGTCGGGATCAATCGGAGCCATCATTTCCAGCACCCATTCCATATCCTCGGCGCGGACGGCGATGACAATGACACTGACGCGGTCCGACGCAAGGAATTTGCGTACCGTGTGGATCAGGATAGGCGAGCCATCCAGCAGCATGAACTGCTTGCGGCTGGTGCCGGTCTTCTCCGCGGGAACCAGAGGGCGCCCCGGTTGAGTTTCGGGTGTGCCTTTGGCCATGCGCGTACCGAGGCCGGCCGCGGGTAGTATAACGGCGACTTTCATGTACCTACGATTCTATCGTGGTTCGTTCCGCCGGGAGATTCGACACCGTCTGATTCGACACCGGCTGACTCGGCATTGCCTGATTCGGCATTGCCTGATTCGACATTGCCTGATTCGACATTGCCTGATTCGACATTGCCTGATTCGACATTGGCTGCGGATCGCTCTTGCGCACCGGGCGATCGTGACGTTCGGGAGGAGCGGCCATCGGGCGATCATGGCGTTCCTGGGTGGCGACCGGGTGACCGCGTTCATCGTACTTACCGAAGATCATCTTCCCGGCGGTGGTCTGCAGGACGCTGGTGACGGAGATATCGATCGTCTTGGAGATCATCTTCTTGGCGTTGTCCACCACGACCATGGTGCCATCGTCCAGATAGGCGA
Source organism: uncultured Acidobacteriia bacterium (assembly GCA_903876865.1). Taxonomy (GTDB): domain Bacteria; phylum Acidobacteriota; class Terriglobia; order Bryobacterales; family Bryobacteraceae; genus Solibacter. Next base: position 4,022 of record CAIRBY010000106.1, on the reverse strand, counting down.
CGCCCTGATTGAACTCCTTGCCTTCCTTGATGATGAAGACGCGCATGGTCTCGCCGGGCAGCACGATGGGCTTGAGCGAGTTGGCCAGTTCGTTGATGTTCAGGACCTCGACGCCGTGCAGTTGCGCGACTTTGTTGAGGTTGAAATCGTTGGTGACGACCTTGCAATCGAAGACCTTGGCCAGTTCGATGAGCTTCATATCGACTTCCTTAACATGCGGGAAGTCCTCTTCTACAATCTGTACGGTCAACAGCGGCATCTTCTGAATCCGCTGCAGGATGTCGAGGCCGCGGCGGCCGCGGTTGCGTTTCATGGAATCCGCCGAATCGGCTACCAGTTGCAGTTCGCGAAGCACGAATTGCGGAATCACCAGCACGCCATCGAGGAATCCGGTCTCCGCAATATCGGCGATGCGGCCATCGATGATGACGCTGGTATCGAGTATCTTGTAGGTCTTCTTGGAAGATTTTTCGCCGCCGAAGATGCCGCCGAGCGCGGCCAGGTTCAGCAGGTCGCCCTTCTTGGCGCCGACGATCAGGCCCACGTAGCTCATGAGCAGCAGGAGCGTCACCTGCAGAAAAGGCTCAGGTGTCGCCTTGCTCAGCACAAGGGACATGAGAAACGCACCGACAATACCGAGCACGCTGCCGCATGCCGCGCCGATCAGCCGTTTCAGGCTGACCCGCTCCAAACGCATTTCAAAGAAGATGATGCAGAGCCCTAGAACCGTACCACCGGCGGCGGCGATCCAAGATGGCAATTGGAACGGATGAAGAGCATAAGCCGATACCGAAAGAACCAGGATAAAAATACCGCGAACGATCAATAAATCGAGCACGCGAGCACCCCCTTAGGGTGAATCAAAAGATACAAGTATTACTGCGCCAAGAGTATACCATTGATCGGTGAGGGGCATACCGCCCCCTTAGCGCTGGCCCTGCTAGAGGACCGCGGTTTCGTGCAGCAGGCGGCCCGCGGCAAAGCGGTCGAAGCCGAGCAGCGAGGTATCCACCAGGTCGCAGGAGCCCTTGAGGATCAGGTCGGCGAGGATGCGTCCGGTGGCCGGAGAGTGCATCACGCCGTGGCCGCTGAAGCCGTTGGCGAGATAGAAACCGGGCAGTCCGGTGACCGCACCCAGCACGGGGTGGTGGTCCGGAGTCATCTCATAGAGGCCCGCCCAGGCCCTTTTGGGATTGACCTCGGCCTCTTCCAGGCAAGGCACGCGGTCCACACCGCGGGTCAGCACCTTTTCGATGAAGCCGCGATCGAAATTCAATTTGAAGCCCGGGCTCTCTTCGGGGTCGTTCCAAGCGAGCAGCACGCCGCGTCCCTCCGGGCGGTAGTGAAAGCCGGTGCTCATATCCACCACCATGGGCGAGGCGTGAGAGATCTTCTCAAAGGGTTCGGTGGGCACGAGCATGCGGCGCAGGGGCTCCACGGGCAGATCGACACCGGCGAGGCGGGCGACCTGCCCGGCCCAGGCTCCCGCGGCATTGACCACCGTGCGGGTAGAGAGAAGCCCTTGGGAGGTCTGGACGCCGCAGACACCATGCGCATCACGGGCGATCCCGGTGACTTCGGCTTCGCGCAGCAGTTGCACGCCGCGCTCCATGGCTTTGAGCATGAAGCCGGTCATCACGCTATGGGGGTCAACGAAACCATCGGTGGGGCAGAAGCTGCCGCCCAAGACGTCATCGGTGCGCAGTTCGGGTGCGAGGCGGGAGACATCGGCGGGGCTCAACTGGCACAGGGCCTTTAATCCGGCAGCTACCTGCTGGCGGTAATTTTCGGCGAGGTACTCGAGGTGGCTCTGCCGGGTGGCGACGAACAGATAGCCCTGCGGGCGGTAGCCGGAGGGGTGCCCCATGACCTCATCGAAGGCCGCAAAGAACGGAATCGAGTAGAGGGACATGCGGATGTTCACCTGCGTGGAGAACTGAGCCCGCACGCCGCCCATGCTCTTTCCCGTGGATCCCTTACCCTGATGGGTCTCGCGCTCGAGCACGATGACATCGCGGCAACCCGCTTCCGTCAGATGGTAGGCAATGCTGGAGCCGACAATTCCGCCACCGATGATGATTACGTCCGCCGAAGTCAATCGACCCCTCCCAGGAATGAGTGCGCTGACATGATTCTACTAAAGACGCTGCGAGCAGTTAAACTGATCTCAAATGAAGAAACTCTATTTTGCCCCAATCCTGATTTTCGCCGCCATGGTTCCAGGCTTCGCCCAGCAGAGTCCCTTCGCGGGACGCTGGGATCTCACGCTGCAACCGGCTACCGGCAACCCGTATCCGCAGTGGATGGAGATCGTCGAAAAAGACGGTAAATTGGAAGGCCGCTACCAACCTCGTGGCGGCGCAGCCCAACCCATTCTGGCCGCTGCAATGGAAGCCGGCCACCTGACGCTGACACTGACCAAGGCCAATGCGCGCGGCGCGGGCACCACCTGGGAATTGACCGCTGCCGGCGACAAGCTCACCGGCATTGAGAAGCAGGGCGAGAAGACCGGTCCGCAGATCGCCGGCGTACGCGCCCCTGCGCTGAAGCGCCCGATGCCCAAGCAGTGGACTGCGGCCAAGCCTCTCTTCAACGGCAAGGACACGACCGGATGGGAACCCATCGGCACCGCGCAGAACAAGTGGATCGCGCGCGATGGCGAACTGGTCAACGACAATCCGGTGGTGGAAGGCCAGCACAACTCCGGCGCCGCCAACATCAAGACGACGGGCAAGTATCAGGACTTCAAACTGCACATCGAAGTCAATTGTCCGGAAGGCGGCAACAGCGGAATCTACCTGCGCGGCCGCTATGAGATTCAGGTCGGCACCGAAGGCGGCACGATCCCCTCACATGAGATGGGCGCGGTGTACGGGCATTTCGCGCCGGCTGGGAACATCGGCAACAAGCTCGGCCAGTGGACCGCCTTCGACATTACCTTCGTCGGACGGCAGCTGACGGTATTGCGCGATGGCGTCAAGATTCACGACAACATCGAATTGCCCGGTCCGACCGGCGGCGCGCTGGATAGCAACGAAGCCGAACCCGGCCCGTTCTTCCTGCAGGGCGATCATCACGGCGTGGTGCGCTACCGCAACATCACGATCCAGGAAGCGAAGTAACGCAGGCAATCCAGTGAAGCGGGGAGCCCCGAGGGGCTCCTCGTACTGGGCTCACTACATCTCCGTAAGTACCGCATCCTCCGGGTAGGCCTGCATGCCGAACTCGGGCACATCCAACCCCGTCCGCTCGGCTTCCTCAGACACACGCATCGACTTGAACTTGTTGACCGCGGCAAAGACCACGTAAGTGGCGCCGAAGGCCCATACGGCACTGAGCGTCGCGCCGGCCAACTGGATCAGGAACTGTTTGGAATCCCCGTACAGCAGCCCGGTCACACCTTGTCCCGCGTGCCCCAGATACGTAGTGGCGCCGACTCCATTCCAGCCCGCGCCATAAGTGCCATCGGCGAAGATGCCCACGCAGACGCCTCCAATCCAGCCGCAGAAGCCGTGCACTGAGATTGCGCCGCAAGGGTCATCGATCTTCGTGACACGCTCGTTGAAGAGCACACCGAAGCAGACGAGCAATCCGGCGATGATCCCGATCACTACCGAAGAGGTGGGCGAGACAAATGCGCAGGACGCAGTGATGGCGACCAGGCCGGCGAGCATGCCGTTACAGGCCATGGTGATATCGGGCTTGCCGAACATGAAATACCAGACCAGCATCGAGGTGGCGGAACCGAAAATAGCCGCCAGGTTGGTGTTCATGGCAACCACGGAAATGCGCAGATCGGTGGCGCCCAGCGTCGAACCCGGGTTGAAGCCCATCCAGCCGAAGAGAAGAATGAAAGTGCCGCTCACCACGTAGACCAGATTGTGCGCGGGGAAGGCGCGCGGCTTGCCATCCTTGCCGTACTTGCCGAGGCGCGGGCCCAGGATCATGGCTAACGCCATCGCCGCGAAGCCGCCTACCGCGTGCACCACAGTAGAGCCCGCGAAATCCACGTAGCCATGTCC
>CAIRBY010000105.1 GCA_903876865.1 uncultured Acidobacteriia bacterium | reverse complement strand
GGCCAGCTACACCTACGGTCTGGTCTGGTGGGATCCGGCGGGCGGCAAGGTGCCCTACGTGCAACAGTGGAACGCGGGGTTTCAGGTCTCACTGCCGTGGCAGGTGGCGGTGGAAGCGAACTACCTGGGCAACAAATCCACCGGGCTCTACGGCAATGCGCTCGCCAACATCAACCAGATGCCCGCGGCGGCGCTGAAACTCGGCGATGCGCTGGGCAATTACGTGGGCGCGGCCGCGGATATTCCAGCGGCGGCAAAGGCGCTGGGCGCGCGCTTCCCCTACCCGGACTATTACAACTACATCCCTCTGCAGCAGACCCTGCAGCCATTTCCGCAGGTGCCTTACTGGAATGCGATCTACGCCTACAATTCTCCGCGTGGCTTCGGTACCTGGAACGCGCTGCAATTTACCGTGGCGCGGCGCAGCGGACGCGGCGTCACCTGGCTCGCGGATTACACTTTCTCCAAAACCATCTCGAATATGGATAGCGCCATGAACACCTATTCCAATTACGGGCGCCCGCAGGATTACTACAATCTGCGGCTGGAGAAATCCATCGCGAGCTACGATCAGACGCACAGCGCCAAATTCGGAGTGCGCTACGAACTCCCGCTGGGCAAGGGTTTGGTGCGCGCCGGTTGGACGCTGCAACTGCTGGGCCGATATTCCAGCGGCTTCCCGCTCAGCTTCTACGGCACGCCGCCGGCAAATGCCAACTTCGCCGGATACCGCGCGGACATGGTCAACCCGAACGGGCAATCGCTGTACGCCGGTTTCGACGCCTCCCGCTTCGATATCTCGACACTCTCTTCTCCGGGCAGTAATCGATACGTGACCGCCGGGCTGGTGCGTGACGCGCAGCCATACACGTTGGGCAACGCAGCCTTTGCCACATCCCAGATTCGCGGCTTCCCGTTCTTCAACGAAGACCTCGGCGTGCAGAAGGACTTCCGCATCCGGGAGGGATTCCGCGTGCAACTGCGCGCAGAGTTCCTCAACGTGCTCAACCGGCATCGCTTCAGTTCGATCGAGACCAATGCCGCCAGTCCGCTCTTCGGGCAGGTGACCGGAGTGGACGCCAACCAGTACCGGCAGACGCAGGTGGGACTGCGCATCGACTTCTGATAGCAATACGTTGCTGTCTGAAGTTAGCAAAAATGTTTCTAGCCCGCGTAAAGATTATGGGCTGGTACGCCGTCATATCCGGTACTGTTAACGATATTCGGTATTGTGCGCAGCCTCGCTTAGCGGCAAGCTGGGAGCGTGGAAAAGTATAGCCGTAGACGCGCGGGCCGTCGCAAGCGGGGCTCCGCGCTCATCGAGATCACCCTTCTCGCTCCCTGGATCTTCTTCCTGTTCGTGTTCGTCATCGATATGGGGTTTTATAACTACTCCCTGATCGCTGTCGAGAACGCGGCGCGGATCGGGGCGGAGTACACCTCGGGGGCGACTTCAACGGTTGCCGACCAGGCTGGCGCCTGCACCAGGATTCTGGCGGAACTGCAGATGCTGCCGAATCTCTCCGGAGTCGCCTCCTGCAGCGCGTCTCCGTTGACGGTCACGGCCACGTCTGTGACCGGGGTGGACGGCACTCCGGCGACTTCGGTCACGATCACCTATACCGGCATGCAGATGATCCCCATCCCGGGGTTCATGATGGGGCAACTCAGTTTCCAGCGGAACGTGCAGATGAGGGTGAAAAGCTGATGTTGCGCCGGGGCAAGTCGCGGAGAGGCAGCACGGCATTGGAGTTCGTGCTGGTCGGTATTCCGATGATGTTCATCATGTTCTCGCTGTTCGAAGCGGCGCGGGGCATGTGGACGTACCAGATGCTGGCATATGCGGTACGCGAGGGCACACGCTACGCCTCCACCAAGGGCAAAGGCTGCGCCTCACCCAACACCTGCCAGGTGAAGATCAAAAATCTGGTCACCTATGTGCAAACCGCGGGACCGCTGATCGATTCCACTTCCACCATTACGTTTACACCCGCTACCGGGAGCGCGATCACCGGCACGGTAGCGGGTCTCTCCGCCAACAACACGGTGTGGCCGCCCTCGACCGCGAACACCCCGGGGCAAACGGTGAAAATCTCCGTGACATACCCTTTCCGCACCATTCTTGCCATGTTCTGGGTCGGCGCCGGCGCGCCCTTGAACGACTCGCAGACCTTTACTCTGGGCGCTTCCTCGGCACAACCGATTCAATTCTAGGCCTGGGTTCGCTGGTCACGCGGGCCGCTCTCGATTCCTGCAGCCAGCCGGGCCGCGAAGCCATGCGCAACCGGTTCGCGATAGCCCCTTCAGGGTCTCCGCTCTTTACCGCATTGTAGGGCAGGCGGTTTCGCCTGCCAACTCGGCACGCTCAAGAAGTTGGCAGGCGAAAACGCCTGCGCTACTTTGGGTCTTGATTCAGTTTTGTGGGCAGCAGGTTAGTGGGCACTTCATTGCCGGCGCGGTCCGGATCGCCGTCTCGCAGCGGGGACCTTCTGAACCGAGTGGTGCGGCCTATTCGACGACCGCGACCTGCGTCACGGGGGAGCCCGTCGCAAGCAGCGAATAGTCGTTGCCGAAGGTTGCGGTGCCGACCATGCTGATGGTGTCCGCCACCAGGATCGTGTATTTGGCGAGGACGCTCGAGGTGCCGTACATCGTGATGGCGGCCTTCTTGGCGTAGATCGTGCCCTGGTAATAGGAACTGCTGTTGCCGCCAAAGGTATCGAAGCTTGCCGGTGCGGCGCGATCTTCGAAGAAGAGAATGCCGGCATAGGCTCCGGAAGAGGGTGCGGAGAGCGTGGCGGTGGAGCCGGCGGCGATGCTGATCGGGCTGTACGCCAAGTTGCCGTGATTGGTGGTGGCGCCGAAGGTGTTATAGATCGTGACGCCGCTGCCATTGATGGTGGAGTTGGTACTCTGCGTCGTCAACCCGCCGCCCACGATGATGTAGGTCCCGGCGGTCAGGTTGTAGGTGGTGTTGCTGCCGGCATTGATGCCGCCGCAGTATACTCCCGGGGTCAGGGTCTTGGTGCCGCCGGAGTTGTAATTGAAGTAATCGCAGGTGTAAGGCGCCGTGGCGGGAGCAGCCAACCCGGCCATGGGATCGCTGATCGGCGAGATACCGGTAGACGCGCTCGGGGTAAGCGGAGTATGGACGTTGATGCCGCCGACCACGTCGTACTCGGGAGCGGACAACGTCGTGCTGCCGTTGGTGTAAAGCGCGTCGGACGCGCTGCTATTGACGAGGATGCCGCAGTTGGAGGTGACATTGGCCGTGCCCTTTACGGAGAATGCCTGGGAAGCGCTCGGATTCAGCGCGTAGATGCAATCGGCGGCGCCGATGAGGGACGCCGAGGCGCGCGCCACCACCACGCCGGAGGGATTTCCCAGCACCGCCGAGAACATCTGCGGAACTCTCTGCGCCACCCGGAACGTGACCCAATACGTAGCCACGGGGCTACCCGGAGCCGTCGGCGGTCTGGTGCCGCTTCCCGCCTGGTAGGTGACGGATTGGTTGCCGGTGGAGCTGAACCCGTGCTGGATCGCGTACATGCAGCCATGCTCCAGGGAATTGGCCGGCGTGGTAATCGCGGCGGGGCAGGCTGTGGCTGTGGCGGCACAGACCACGGAGCCGCCGCAAGCGGTGCCGGCGTTGGTCGCATGGAAATCGATTACGGCGGCGCGGACGGCGGCTTCGGCGGCGGTTTGCGCGGAAGTCTTGACGAAGTGCATGTACCCGATATCGCTGACAAGTCCGATAATCCCGCACATGGGAACCATGAGCAGGGTGATCATGATCAGGGTCTGGCCACTTTCCGGGTGGCGACGGCGGGTCTGTATCTTCACGTCGGTCTCCTAAACCATATGGTTTCAATGGGATGGAGGCTGACCCGGTAAGCCGGGCGCAGGTCTCCCCCACTCCCCTACTCTTCTAGGAAACACGGCGGGATTCAATACTGCGGTTGGATAATTGAAAACTGCTTATCAAACGGGAGACGAAACCGGGGTTGGTTTTCCTTACGGTGTAGCGAAAATAACCTCCCGGCGGACTCGTCCCGGCGGAAGCTCATCCGAAGCAAGGGTGAAAGGACTGCGTTCTGATATTCTAAGAGGCAGAGACCCGCCATGGCACAGTCCCGGTACACGTATCGGCGAAGCTTCTTCAGCGGTTACTTTACCAACGGGGTGAAGTGGCTGTTGATTTCCAATACCGCGGTCTTTGTCCTCACCGGCCTGCTGGGGAGGCAATTTGCCGCCGACATCCGCCTGCTCGAACTGGCGCCGGTGGTGGTGGTCAAGCACTTCGCCTTCTGGCAACTCTTTACCTACCTTTTCCTGCATGGTGGTCTGACCCACCTGCTCTTCAACATGCTGGCGCTATGGATGTTCGGCACACCGCTGGAGCGCGATTGGGGCACGCGCCAGTTCCTGAAATACTATTTCATCTGCGGTGTGGGCGCGGGCATGTGCGACGTGCTGATGAATGCCGCCGCCGGCAACTGGCTCACCAGCACGATTGGCGCTTCGGGAGCGATTTACGGACTGTTGCTGGCGTTCGGCGTCTGCTATCCGGACCAGACGGTGTTGATGGGCTTCCTGTTCCCCATCAAGGCGAAGTTCATGGTGATGATCTACGCCGCGGTGGAGCTCTATCTTTCCATCGGCGTCAACAGCGGCGTCAGCAACATCGCCCACCTGGGCGGCATGATCGTTGGTTTCCTCTACCTGAAATCGCGCTATCCCAGAATCAAGGCGTTTCTGAAACTGCCGGACTGGAGCGGCGCCTACAAGCAGTGGAAGCTGAAGCGGGCGAAGCGGAAATTTCAGGTCTATATGAAGAAACACGGCAATCAGGGGCCGTGGGTGAATTAACGTCCCGTGGCCGCGGCGGAGCGGAAACCGGGCTCCCGCCGGCCGCGTCCTTTGATATAGTTACGACACGTAGTGAAAGAGACAGGTGCGTCGATGCGATCGCTCAAAGTGCTTCTCCCCTCGTTGGCAGTTTCGGTGGCCATGATCCTCGCGGTGGCCGGTTTGCTGACCGGTCAGACGCAAGGGCCGCTGAAGGACCCGGGTTCCACGGTGGCGAGGCCCAAGAAGAGCGGCGATGCCACGGGGAACGATCAGGATCTGCCCAAGATCCCCAGCAAGCTGAAGAAAGACCCCGCGCTCGAGAAGAAAGGCGACGTCGCCCAGTTCAAGAGCGACGTGGATATCGTCACCTTCGACGTGGCGGTGATCGACAATAAGGGCCACTTCATCCCGGGCATCCCGGCCGGAAATTTCCGCGTGCTGGAGGATAACGTACCGCAGCAGATCCGCAAGGTGGACATGGGCGAGGCGCCGATGACGATTGCGATGGTGATCGAATTCAGCAACCTGTTCCAGCGCTACTACAGCGCCGCCTGGTACCAGACGTTGCAGTTGGCATGGGGCTTTGCCTCCAGCCTGAAGCCGCAGGATTACGCGGCGGTGATCGCCTACGACATGCGGTCGGAAATCCTGACCGATTTCACCACCGACAAGATGAAGATTCAGGAAGGCTTGAACCGCCTGAAGATCGCTGCGTTTTCCGAAGCCAACATGTTCGACGCCGTCACCGATACGGCGGACCGCATGAGCGAGATCGAAGGGCGCAAGGCGATTCTGCTCATCACCAGCGGCATCGACACGTTCAGCAAACTCACCTTCGACCAGACACGCAAGAAATTGCAGGAAGCGGGCGTGCCCATCTATTCGATCGGGCTGATGCAGATGCAGCGCGACATGGCGGATTCGCGCATGGCGCCCACCGCCCGCATGGACTTCCTGCAGGCAGACAACGAACTGCGCACCTTCGCCAAGGAGACGGGCGGGGCGGCCTATTTCCCGCGCTTTCAGGGCGAATATGGCGGGATCTTCCAGACCCTGCACGAATCGCTGCGCAACCAGTATGTACTGACCTACCAGCCGAGCAATACCAAGCACGACGGCGCCTTTCGCAAACTGAAAGTGGAACTGGTCAATCCGGCCACCAACGAACCCCTCCCCGTGAAGGATGAGAAGGGTAAGCCGATCAAATACCAGATCATCGCCAAGGCCGGTTACAAGGCTCCCCGCGCGGTGGAATAAAGAGCCGTTTCCAGAGCGTGTGCGGCGCCAATGATCGCGCCGCGGACCGGTTTTTTCGCAACGCCATGGCCAATGTCAAGAACTGCATCTCCCGGCTTTCCAAGAGTATGCAGAATCGTTTGACATAGGGTTACAGCGGTGTTAATCTTCGACTCGTTCTCTTCATGAAAAATCTGGCCCTCAGCGCTCCCCGTATCCTCCTCGTCGATGACAGCAAAGACGGGCTCCTCGTCCGGCGGACACTGCTCGAAGAGGTCGGTTATTCGGTGCAGATCGCGCTGAATGGGGAAGAAGGCCTGAAGCTCTTTAAGACCGGTAAGTTCGATCTGGTGGTGACGGATTACCAGATGCCGCGCATGAACGGATTGCAGCTGATTGCCAGCATCCGCGAGGCGAGCCCGGCCATGGCCGTGATCCTGGTTTCCGGTTTTGTGGAGCCGCTCGGATTGAACGAAGCCAATACCGGCGCGGACGCGGTCATCGCCAAGAGCGCCACTGAGCCCTCGCACCTGCTGCGCGCGGTCAAGCGACTGTTGAACCGAGCCGCTAAGGGTCGCGGCGCTGCGGGACGGCCGCCTCGCAAGCCGCCGGAGTCGCAAAAATCTCCTGCCGTGCGGGCACGCGCGGTGGGCGAATAGAAACGGCGAATAGAAACGGCGAATAGAAACGGCGAATAGAAAAAGCCAGTAGAAAATCTGTCAGACTGGAGACGTGTTGATTTCCTTTCCCCGCTGGGTGCTCTCCATCCTCCTGCTGGCTGCTCCGTTGAGCGCCGAACCTGCCGCTCGAAAACCGGCGCCCCCTTCCGTTAAAGCATCGCCCGTAGTCAAGCGCTGGATGAAGACCATGACCCTGCGCGACGAAGTAGCGCAACTCATCTTCATTTCCTTCCATGGCGCCGCGCCGAACTCGCGCACGAAAGAGTACCGCACCTTCATGCGGCAGATCCGGGAGACCAAGGTCGGCGGGCTGATCCTGGTCAACTGGAGCAACGGGCGGCTGATTCAGAAGGCCGAGCCCTACGCGGTGGGCGCGTTTCTCAATCGCATGCAGCGCCTGGCGAAAACACCGCTTCTGGTAAGCGGAGATTTTGAACGCGGGGCGTCCATGCGCGTGGATGGCACGACCGTGTTCCCGCATGCGATGGCATTCGGCGCCGCGGGCGATCCCGCTTACTCGCGCTACGAAGGCGAAGTGACGGCGCGCGAGGCGCGGGCGCTCGGCGTACAGTGGATCTACTACCCGGTAGCGGACGTCAACAACAATCCCGATAATCCGATCATCAATATCCGCAGCTTCGGCGAGAATCCCGAGGCGGTGTCCGCGCAGGTGAAGGCGTTCATCGAAGGCGCGCATGCGGATAAAAAGAATTTCGCGCTGGCCACCGTGAAGCACTTTCCCGGGCACGGCGATACCGCTACGGACAGCCACATGAACATGCCGACGATCACGGTGGACCGGGAGCGCCTGGATCGCATGGAACTGGTGCCGTTTCGCGCCGCAATCGAGGCTGGCGTGGATTCGGTCATGACGGCGCACATCGCCGTGCCCGCGCTCTCCCCGCCCGATCTGCCCTCCACCCTCTCTCCGGCGATCCTCACCAATCTGCTGAAGAACGATCTCAACTTCAAGGGGCTGATCGTCACCGACGCGCTGGAGATGGCGGGAATCACCAAGGCCTTCGGCACCGGAGACGCGTCTGTGCGCGCGCTGGAGGCGGGTGCGGACGTGCTCCTGATGCCGACCGATCCCGAGGTAGTGGTGAAGGCAGTGACCGCGGCTGTAGCGAGCGGACGGCTCACGCGCCAGCGCATTCAGGAATCGGTGGTCAAGGTGCTCTCCGCCAAGGAGCGCGTGGGGCTGGACAAGAAGCGTTTCGTGGACCTGGAAGCGATCGGCGATGTGGTCGATTCGCCCGAAGCCAATGAGAAGGCGCTGGAGATTGCCCAGCACGCCGTCACGCTGGTGCGCAATGGCGGCGGCATGATCCCGCTCGCCACGCCGGAAAAATCCTGCTACGTGATGATGCCGGAGAATCGCTTCTCGGCGGAGGGTCAGGCCTTTAGCGCGGAACTGCGCAAGGTGGCGCCGCGCGCGACCGTCACTACCTGGGACACGGGATTCACCCAGCAGCAGATCGATGAGGCGATGGGCCGCATGAGTTCCTGTGTGAGCTTCGTGGTGGCCGCCTTCACCAGTGTGGGCGCCTACCGCGGGACGGTGGGCATGCTGGGCGGAGAGTTGCCGCACGGGCTGGAAGCGATGATGGCGACGCGCAAGCCGGTGGCGCTGATCGCGCTGGGCAACCCCTATGTACTGCGCAACTTCAGCGGTGTTACCGCATATCTGGCCACGTTTAGTAACGTCGTGCCCAGCGAAGTGGCGGCGGCGCGCGCGGTGCTGGGAGAGATCGCGATTGGCGGGCACCTGCCGGTCACGATTCCGGGGCAGGCGAAGTATGGCGAAGGCATCCAACTTCCCGCCACGCGGGCGCTCAAGACCAACGGCGGCTCGCAGTAGCGCTCGAGGCTCTGCTTACAGGTTGTTTGTGGTGAGTGGGGAGGATCGGGAAGAGAGGCGGGCAGTCCGGACTGGCGAACTGCCCAAGAGCTGAACGGCGATAGCAGGAATCTACGAACCGGCGGCGGCGCCGGCGGCTTTTCTGGTAAGGAAGCACTCGCGGCAGAAGACCGGACGGCCCTGCGTTGGTTTGAAGGGAACGGTTGTCTCCCTTCCACACTGCGAGCACATAGTCATGGTTTCGGTTTTCGCGAAACCAGAACCGGAAGATCCCTGGCGCTTGGTTTTACAAGCTTTACAGCGCTTGGGTTCGTTCTTGAAATTCTTATCGTGGAAGAAATGCTGTTCTCCCGCAGTGAATACGAAATCCGCTCCGCAATCCACGCATTTGAGGTTGCGGTCCTGAAACTCCGGCATGGCCTAATCCCCGTTGACGACCTTGAGCAGTTTATTGGACCCCGGGCGGGAGTTGCCTCCCGCCCGGTTCACACCCCTGGGTTCTGTTACTGGTTATTCCACTTCCCGGCGCGACTTCTTCCGGTTTCGTTTACGGGCCAAAGCCTGCTTAGCCCGCAGCTTCTCACCCGGCTTAAGGTAAAAGGAGTGACGCTTCACTTCTTTAATGATGTCCTCTTGCTGGACCTTACGCTTGAAGCGGCGAAGGGCGTTCTCGAGGGTTTCACCCTCTTGAAGTTTTACTTCTGCCAAACGAAATACACCTCCCCACTCGACCTGGAATTCCCACACGAGTGCAGACCACGGAACCATCCGCCACATACGTGGCAGCGAGCTCGCGTGATTTTCCTACACATCGCATAAGAGGTACTGATATCATAGGTTTTTGACAAATAAAGTCAAGCCCAAAGTTTTGACGAGCCGCGGCGCTTAATTGCAGACTCTGTCGACATCGTTTGTTTTCAGGGATTTAAGCTGAAACGAGTAGTTCTTGGCGATGCAGGCGGCAGGCTACGTCGAACTTTCATCCTAGCACAGGCGGGGCGGCGGGTTTTGGTTGGCGTATTTGTCGGGGTTTTTGTAAGCAAGGAGCACTAATTCAGATGACGATTGTGAAGATCATAGGACGAGAGATTTTGGATTCGCGCGGGAATCCTACTGTGGAAGCGGATGTCTATCTCGCAGACGGCAGCATGGGCCGGGCGGCAGTGCCGAGCGGGGCCTCTACCGGCGAGCACGAAGCGGTGGAATTGCGTGACGGCGATAAGAGCCGCTACATGGCAAAGGGCTGCCTGAAGGCGGCCAGCCACATCAATGGCGAAATCGCCGCGGCGCTGCACGGCAAGGATGCGACGCAGCAGGGCGAAATCGACCGGACGATGATCCAGTTGGATGGCACACCGAACAAAGGGCGTCTCGGCGCGAATGCAATTCTGGCGGTCTCCATGGCGGCGGCGCGCGCAAGCGCAGTGGCGCAGCGGACCCCCCTCTACCGCTATCTGGGCGGCGCGGGAGCCAACACCCTGCCGGTGCCGATGATGAACATCATCAACGGCGGCGCGCATGCGGATAATTCGGTGGACGTGCAGGAGTTCATGATCGCTCCCTACGGCCTGCCGACGTTCAGCGAAGCACTCCGCGCGGGAGTGGAGATCTTCCATACGTTGAAAAAGGTGTTGAGCAAGAAGGGCTACTCCACGGCGGTCGGCGATGAGGGTGGTTTTGCGCCGATGCTGAAATCGAACGAGGAAGCGATCGAGAGCGTACTCGAAGCCATCTCCCAGGCGGGCTACAAGCCGGGCGAGAACGTTGGTATCTGCCTCGACCCCGCGTCCAGCGAATATTATCAGGACGGGAAGTACGTGTTTAAGAAGTCCGATAAGAGCGCGCGCACCAGCGAACAGATGGTGGAGTTCTGGGCCAACTGGGTGCGCCAGTATCCGGCGATCGTC
>CAIRBY010000104.1 GCA_903876865.1 uncultured Acidobacteriia bacterium | reverse complement strand
TTCTGAATCACCGGCGAGCCCCCGATGCTCTCGTTCGCCACATACGTCACCGTGCACGCCTTCACCTGTTTCGGCAGCACTTTGCCGATCACGACGCTCGTTCCCGTGTACCTGCACGTGAGCCATTGCGGACGCTGTGCCGCGCCGAACTCCCACGTCTGTTGCAGTTTCGTCGAGCGGTCCGGCGCGAGCGACGCCTCTTCCTTCGGGTCTCCATCGAAGAACGTGATCGCCTGCAATTGGTGCGGTTCGGGCCTGGTTGCGACCACGCTCCACCCCGCCACCGGCGCCGCCAGTTTCTGCGGCTCCACCCGAATTGTTGCCGGGCAGGCCGAAAAATCCTGTGCCTGTGCCGCGCCAGCCAGTAAGAGCGCCATCCACAAATAACCTGATCTCATACCGTTCCTCAATTCGCCTTCGGCCGTTCCGCGTGGTCGATCACAAACACTTCCACCGGACCCTTCTGCACTTCCAGGCGTAAGCCCAACTGCTCCTTCAGTGCCGTGAAGAGCGTAGGCCCGTCGAGCGGTTGCGGCGGCTCCATCCCCGGCGGCGGCGGACCCTGCGGGCCGATCGGCTCCTGCGCCCACGCGAGCGTGAAATCGTAGGACCGGTCGAGCCCCGTTTTGTCGATCACCGCACCGTTCAGTTGCTGCGAGAGGAACCAGCACAGATGCTCCATCGTGACATGCACGCCCAAGAGTTTGCCAATCCCCGCCGGCTTCAACGGGACATCGAATGGCTCCGGACCCGGATTCACCGTCATCCTGCTGCCGCCCTTGTCCACGATCAGCGCATATGCCGGCAGCGTGCGCGTCTCGCGGTGGAATTTCAGCGCGAAGCGATCTGCGAGCAGCGTCTGAAACATCCGGTGCAATTGATCCACGGTGGCTGGCTTCTCGGCCTTCGCCTCCACATCCCACCGTTCCGTATCCAGCCACGCCGGGCCGCCGATGAGCTGGCTATCCGTGATCCGGTAGACCAGCCGGATCATCAGCCGGAGCGGCACCCACGCCGCCACGTACCGCTGCCCGCCGGGCATCGGACGCATACCGGCGAAGGCCGGCGGCGTCGGGCTGCTCGGCTTCACCGAGGTGACTTCAAACGCCAGCGGCGCCCGTTCCCCACTCTGCGCGCCCAGCCACGCGGCCGCCAGAATCGTCGCCACCACCACGGACCTCATACAACCCCACTATACGCCGTCCGCCCGCCTGCTTCGTCGCCATTTGCTCCACGCCCAGTAGCCGCCCGCGGCCACTACCGCCGCAATCGTGATGCCTAGCGCAATGTGATCCACATTTGCCTGCACCGTCTTCCAGCGCTCACCCAGCAGGTAGCCCAGCCCGATGAAGGTCCCGGCCCAGATCACCGCGCCGCTATACGCGTAGACCGCGAAGGTGGGCCATTCCAGCTCGCTCATCCCCGCCGCGTATGCCGTGAAGTGGCGCACCCCCGGAATGAAATAGCCGATCGTGAGGCTCCAGTGTCCCGCCTTGCGGAAGAAGGAGTGCGCCTTCTCCACGTGAGCCTCGGTGATGCGCAGGTATCGCCCGTAGCGATGAATCAGCTTCAGCCCGAAGGTGCGTCCCAGCGTATAGCTCAGCGTGATGCCGCAGGCGCTGCCCAGGAACGCGGCCAGAAAGGCGCCGCCCAGCGAGAGATGGCCCTGAAAGACCAGGTAGCCGGTGAAAGTGAGCAGCGTCTCGTCCGGGACCGGCAACCCCACGATCCCCAATACCAGCAGCGAGAAGATCGCCACGTAGCCATACTGCGTGATCCACGCAAGGACCAGCTGCTCCATTTACACCACGAGGCCTGTGATATCCACCGGACTGCGTTCGCCGCTGATCACCACGATGCCGCTATCGGTGATGTGATAGCCGCGCGCGCGGTCGGTGGCCAGATCGTAGCCGATCAGCGTGTCTTCCGGAATCTTGACGTTCTTATCCAGAATCGCGCCCCGCACCTTCGCCCGCCGCCCCACGTCGCAATTGTCCATGATCACGCAGTCTTCCACCAGCGCCCCCGCGTGGACCCGCACATTGCGCCCCAACACGGAATTGCGCACCACGCCGCCGGAGAGGATGCAGCCGCCCGACACGATGCTGTCGATGGCCTGTCCGCGCCGGTTGGCGTCGTCAAAGGTGAACTTCGCGGGTGGATCGCTGTAGCTGGTGCTGCGCAGCGGCCATTCGCGGTTGTAGAGGTTGAGCGCGGGGCTGACGTAGCGCAGGTCCATATTCGCCTCGTAGTAGGCGTCGATGGTGCCGACGTCGCGCCAGTAGGGTTCGGAATCGGCCGGCTCGCCCGGAATCCGGTTGGTCTGGAAGTTGTAGGCGAACATGCGCCCCTGGCCCGCCAGTTTGGGCAGAATGTCTTTGCCGAAATCGTGATGGCTCTCCGGATTGAGCGCGTCTTCCTTCAACAGCCGCAGCAGGGTGCGCGTGCTGAAGATGTAGTTGCCCATGGAGGCGTAAACCTGTTCGGAATCGCCCGGCATGGTGGGCGCGTCCGGGTTCTTTTCGTGGAAGGCCAGGATGCGGTCGTCCTCCGCCGCCTCGATCACGCCGAACTCCTCGGCGTGCTTTTTGGGCGTGGGAATCGCCGCGATCGTCACCTCCGCCGCCTTCTCGATGTGGTATTCGATCATGCTGGCGATGTTCATGCGGTAGATGTGATCGCCGCCGAAGATGGCGACCACATGCGGGTCCGCCTGCTCCACCAGATTGATGTTCTGGAAAATGGCGTCCGC
>CAIRBY010000103.1 GCA_903876865.1 uncultured Acidobacteriia bacterium | reverse complement strand
CGATTTGCCGGAAGCGGAATCGGAACTGGTGGCGGGCTTCCACACGGAGTACTCGGGCTTCCGCTGGGCGCTCTACTTCCTGGCGGAGTACGCGAATATCTTCGTGGTGTGTTCGGTGGCGGTGACGCTCTTCTGGGGCGGCTGGCTACGTCCGTTCCCGAACGTGGCTTGGCTGGAAGCGCCGTTGAATTACGGCGTGCCGGTGCTGCTGTTCGTGGGCTCGGGAGTCTCGACGTACCCGCTGATCAAGAAGCTGGTGGACCCGATGCAGCAGAAGGTGCTGCTGGGCGTAGTGGTGCTGCTGATTGCGATCGGCGGGATCATGGCGATTCCGATGGTGAACCACGCGATCATCGGGCTGTTCTGGTTCCTGATGAAGGTGAGCGTGATCATCTACATGATGATCTGGTTCCGCGGCACGTTCCCGCGCTACCGCTACGATCAGCTGATGAATATCGGCTGGAAGGTGGCGATCCCGGTGGGAATGGCGTCGATCGTAGTGAATGCAGTGCTGGGGATGCTGTAGGAGCGCAAGCTCAATCGGCATTCACGTGCGTAGTTCGGCGCGCCGATTGCGACGCCCGATCGCATTCGAGGTGGGCAGCGCTTTATCACACGGGAGCAACTGCTCCGCTGCAAGAGAATCGGTTCTTTGTTTAGGGTGTTGGTCTGGCGTTGCGGTGGGGCTCGGATCCTCGGGTTTCCCGGTACTTATTATTGGCCCCGCACATTGCTCTGCATTTCACGCCGCAGCACTTCATTCATATAGGTCTGATACTTCTTGCCGCGCCCGCGGTACCAAGCCAGCACGTCGGCATCGACACGAATACTCACCAACTGTTTGACGGGCCGATAGAAGCGTCCGATCTCGATATCCGAAGGCCGCGGAATGATCTCTGGCGCATCGGAGAGATCAATCTGCGAATCTGGAAGCGCGGCAAGTCGCTTCAGTTCCCTACGCTGTTTGTCAGTGAGGGGCACCGTAAATAGCTCGCTCGCGTGGAGTCGCCTTTCTTGCGGAGATGATTCGGATTGTTTCTTGGCCATCGGATTCCTCACTCGTATGAACCGCCAACAGGATCGCCATGCCATCCACACAGCCGATCGCATGCCAGCGCTCTTCCTCGCCAACAGCTCGATCCCGGTACGTAACTACGTTCGGATCGTCGAAGATTCTGGTTGCCGTTTCAAACGAAATACCATGTTTCCGCCGGTTGATTCGATTCTTCTTCTCATCCCACGCGAAAATCATTTGTAGCTACAAAATTGTAGCACGAATCGGCGACAAGGGAACAGGACGGGATTATTAATTGGGCTGCCAGCTTACCCCTCCTCCCGGCGATTTTGGGGATAATCGAGGCATGTCGCGTACGCTCTTCGCTGCAAGTATCCGCCATGCACTGGCACGGGATCTGGAGGCGGCGGCGTTGACTTGCAGGCTACACGCGAATGGTGGCGTATGACGCTTATCAATGTGATTGCACTGTTCTTGCTATTGGTTCCGGCTGTCTCCGCACAGGCCCAGACTGCCTTGAGCGGGCCGGCCGCAGGTTCGTACTTTCCCTTGGATGTGGGCAATCGCTGGGTGTTTCGAATAGACACACGGCAGACGACTGCGTCTTATCAGACATGGCGCGTCGATCGGACTGAGCCGCGCAATGGGGTGGTGTGGTCGGTGATTGCGATCGAAGACGGCAATGGTATGCTGCTCGCCGAATCACTCTTCCGCCCCGATAGCCAGGGCCGGGTTTACTACCTGGCGGGGTCCGGGGAACAGCTGTTTCTCGATCCGACGAATCCCCCTGGCGCAAATCCGGTGCTGGAAATCACCGGGCAGATTGCATCGGCGAGCACTGCGGTTGGAACGTTCCCGGATGCTTTGAGCTATCGAAATGTTCTGGACGCCCTGGATGTGGAGAATGGCACGCTTGTCCGGGGAATCGGAGTTGTGGCCAGCAGGCGGGATATTATGGCCGGGTCCTCTGGAGGATTTTCTTCCAGCCGGGCACTGGTGGAGGCATCGCTGGCAGGGGGAATCGAATTGTCGGTGGCCGCCCCTTCCGTGGAATTGGGCATTGAAAACCTCG
>CAIRBY010000102.1 GCA_903876865.1 uncultured Acidobacteriia bacterium | reverse complement strand
TTACTCATACCGAAGCCGATGGATCGCTGGCGAAGTGCGCGCGCGAAGCGCTGGCCGCCGCGATGGGGCTGGGCGGCGCATTGACGGTCGGCCTGATCGGCGCGTCGGTGCAGGCTGCGGCGGACGAACTGGCCGGGTGCGGGGCCGCGCGCATTCTGGCGGTGGAAGGCGAGGCGTTTGCACAGCCTCGGTATGCGAGCGATGCGGCGGCCGCGGAGGCGATCTGCCGCGCGGCGGGTGCCGGCTCGATCGGTACAGGCGTGATTCTGGCGTCGCACACATCGCGTTGGGCTCGTGCACTGCCGGGCGTGGCAGCACGCATGGAAGGGCGTGTGGATACGCACGCCACCAGCATCGCAGTGGTGGAGGGCGCTCCGGCGGTGACGCGCTGGTTCTATCGCCAGCGCATGGAAGGCGTGCTGACGCGGTCGCAGCGGCCGTGGTTCGTGCTGCTGGAATCGGGCTGCGCCCCCGCGTGGAGCGGCGCTGCTGGCAGCGTCACGGTGGAACGGCTGGCGGTGGAAGCGGCGACGCGCACCGCGGTGACGGGAGTGCGCGCACCGCAGGCGGGCGAGCAGACGATCCGGCCGGATGCGAAGCTGTTGTTCGTGGCGGGAGCGGGCTGGACCAAGAAGCAGGCCGATGGGGCCATTCACGGAGTGAAGGCGGAGGAGTTGATCCTCGGCTTCATGCGCGCCTCGGGCGCATCGCTCGGCGGCAGCAAATCGCTGGTGGATTTGAGCGGCGAAGGGCAGAGTGTGTTGACCTGCATGACGCACCTCAACCAGATCGGGCAGACGGGCTCGACACCGCGGCATCCGAAGGGGCTTTCGACGTGCTGCCACGGCGAGGAGCCGCACGTGGTGGGCTGGCGCTTCATCACGGAACGGCGCGCGATCAACCTGGACGCGAATTGCGGCTGGGCGCGCGGCAAGGCCGATGTAGTCTACGTGGGCGACGCCTTCGCGATCATGGAGGAAGTGAACCGGCTGCTGGCGAAATAGGCCAGGCAGGTGGTTGGTGCGGGCGTTTCAACTTCCCGCGTCTTGCGCCGATAAGCGGAGTGAGACACAGGAGGTTTCCCCGCATGAATCTGCAGGACCAGATCAAGACCGCCATCGGCAGCCACGGGCTCTGGAAGGCCAGGCTCAGAGCTGCCATCACCAGCGCTTCGAGCGAGTTCTCGCCCGCGATCGTACGGAAAGACGATCAGTGCGACTTCGGCCAGTGGTTGCGCTCCGGGTCCGACCCGTCGCTGCGAGGGTCGCGGCAGATGAACCGCTGCGCGGAGTTGCACCGGCAGTTTCACGAAGCGGCGGCCAAGGTATTGGCACTGGCTGTGGAGGGCAAGAAGGAGGCGGCGCAGCAGGCGATGTCCCCTGCCAGCGAGTTCGCGAAGGTGTCTGCCGCGCTGACGACGGCGATGCGGGAGTGGAGCGGCTCCGCTTCGAAGCAAGTGGCGTAGTAGCGCGTAGGGCAGGCGGTTCCGCCTGCCGACTGCCCGGGCGTGCCCGATGGACAGGCCAAGAGTTGGCAGGCGGAACCGCCTGCCCTACCGGACTTCAGCAGGAGGAACAGGCGGCGTTGGTGATGCCGGGTTTCATGGGGCCAGGGCGAGGCGGGGTGTTTGACACTCCGGCACGGCCGGGGAGTTGGCAGGCGGAACCGCCTGCCCTACTTCCCCTGGCGAAATTAGAAGTTGACGATGGAGGCGAAGGAGATGGGGTCGAGGGCGGCTCCGCCGACGAGAGAGCCGTCGATTTCGGGCTGGGCCATCAGCACCTTCACGTTATCGGGCTTCACGCTGCCGCCGTAGAGAATGCGGACGGCATCGGCGGCGTCTTTGCCGAACTTGGCGCGAACCAGAGCGCGGATGGCGCGGTGGGTATCGGCGGCGATTTCGGGGGTCGCGGTTTTGCCGGTGCCGATGGCCCAGACGGGCTCATAGGCGATCACGATCTTGGCGAACTGCGCTTCGGTGAGGCCGGCGATGCCGTTGAGGAACTGTCCGGCGAGCACGGCTTCGGTGTTGCCGCTTTCGCGATCGGCGAGGAGTTCGCCCACGCAGACGATGGGCGTGATGCCAAATTCGAGCGCGCCCTGGGTGCGTTTCAGGACCGTCGCGTCCGTCTCGCCAAAGAACTGGCGGCGTTCGCTGTGGCCGATGATGGCGTGGGTGACGCCGGCGGCATTGAGCATAGGGCCGGAGATTTCGCCGGTGAAGGCGCCATCTTTCGCCCAGCTGATGTTCTGCGAGCCGATCTGCACGTTGGAACCCTTAACGGCGTCGACGGCCGCGGCGAGGTTCGTGAAAGGGGGGCAGATCACGACTTCACAATGGGTGGCGTTTCCCGCCAGCGGCAGGAACTTCTCAAAGAATGCGGTGGTTTCGGCGGGCGTCTTGAACATCTTCCAATTGCCCGACATGATTGGTTTTCTCATAAGATCAGGTGTAAAAAGCTTTCTCCGTGGGCCAGTTCCGCGCCGAATAATTCGGCGACGGTCTGGCCGATATCGCTGAGCGAGCCGCGCACGCCGAGGTTCACGCCGGCGCGGACCCGCGGCCCGTGGGCGAGCAGCGGCACATACTCGCGGCTGTGATCTGTGGATGGCGTGGTGGGGTCGCAGCCGTGATCCGCGGTGAAGATGGCGAGATCGCCGGGGCGCAGGCGGCTCTGAAATTCGGGGACCCAGGCATCGAACTCTTCGAGCGCGGCGCCATACCCGGCCACGTCGTTGCGGTGACCGTACTGCTGATCGAAATCGACCAGGTTGGTGAAGATCATGCGCGGTTCGGGCTCGGCCATCGCGGCCAGAGTTTCCTTCATGCCTTCGGTATTGTTCTTGGTCTTGGTGGAGGCGCCGATGCCGCGGCCGAGGAAGACGTCGAAGATTTTGCCCACGCTGTGAATCTGCACGCCGCGATCCTGCAACTGATCGAGCAGCATATGCGGGGGCGGCGGGACGGCGTAATCGTGGCGGTTGGAGGTGCGCGAAAAGGCGCCGGGGCGGCCGATGAAGGGGCGCGCGATCACGCGGCCGACTTCGGCGGGGCCGGTCAGAATCTCGCGCGCGATTTCGCACATGCGGTAGAGTTCCCAGAGCGGGATCACCTCTTCATGCGCGGCGATTTGAAAGACGCTATCGGCGGAGGTGTAGACGATGGGCGAACCGGTGCGCATGTGCTCTTCGCCGAGTTCCTTGAGAATCTCGGTGCCGGAGGCGGCCTTGTTGCCGAGCGAGCGGCGGCCGGTGCGGCGCTCGAATTCGTCCATGATCACGGGCGGAAAGCCGTGCGGATAGAGCGGAAAAGGCTTGTCGAGGAGGATGCCCACCATCTCCCAATGACCGGTGGTGGTGTCTTTTCCCGGCGAGGC
>CAIRBY010000101.1 GCA_903876865.1 uncultured Acidobacteriia bacterium | reverse complement strand
GGTGGGCACTTGCGCCAGGGAGGATACACAGAGGAGGGCCATGCAACTCAGAATTTTTGGTAACGCCATTTAGTCTGTATTCTATGCCAACGAGGATTCTATGCCAACGCGAGCTGGGCGGTGAGTTACTATGTTATTCGCTCAGACTAGGGGCTGGGCCCACTCATGCCTCACTCCGCCAAGTCCGCACAGCACGCCACGATCGCGTACACTGCGCCGTTCCTCGCATTTGTGGGGATCATGGCGGTGGAGAAATGGATCCCGCTGCCTCCGCAGTGGCTTTACCTGGTGCGATTCTGCGTAGTCGCCGCGGTAATCGGCGCGGTGAGCTGGCGGTATCTGGATTTCCGGCCGAGCGCGCCGCTGCTCAGCATCGGGGTGGGCGCGGCGGTCTTCGCAATTTGGGTGGGGCCAGACCTGATCTTCGGCTACCGGCATCACTGGCTGTTCGAGAATTCGGTAACGGGGATGGCGGCGAGTTCGATGGCTCCGGCGCTACGTTCCAATGTGGCGTTTCTGCTGCTGCGCTCGATCTCCTCCGCGCTGCTGGTGCCGGTGCTGGAAGAACTCTTCTGGCGCGGGTGGATGATGCGGTGGCTGATCGATACGGAGTTTCTGCGGGTGCCGCTGGGCAGGTACGTGCCCTCCGCGTTCTGGATCGTGGCGGTGCTGTTCGCCTCCGAACACGGGCCGTATTGGGAAGTGGGCTTGGCGGCGGGGGTGGTGTACAACTGGTGGATCGTGCGCACGCGCTGCCTGGCAGATTGCATTCTGGCGCACAGCGTGACGAACGCGATTCTGGCGGGATACGTGATCGCGACGGGGCAGTGGCAATACTGGCTGTGAGCGGACACGAGCGCTGGGCTGGCCGCGACCGTTACAATGAGACAGTAACCCAAAAACTATAACCAATGATCCAACTCACAGGGGCGCAAAAACGCTACGGCCCCAGAATCCTATTTGAGAATACCGATTGGCTGGTCACGCCGAATGAACGCGCCGGAATCGTCGGGGCGAACGGGACCGGCAAGTCCTCGCTGCTGAAGGTGCTAGCCGGAATCGAAGGGCTGGACGCGGGCACCATGACGGTGCAGAAGGGCGTCACGCTGGGCTATCTGCCGCAGGAGGGCCTTTCGCTTTCGGGGCGCACGGTCTTCGCCGAGTGCATGACGGTATTCGCGGGTATCCGCGAGTTGGAAGACGAGCAGGAGCGGCTGACGCAGCGGATGGCCGAACTGGACCCGGAGAGCGCGGAGTATGCGCAGGTGGCGGAGCGCTTCCACCGCTCCGAGGACGAGTTCCGCGCGCGCGACGGTTACACCATCGAGGCGCAGACGGGCGCGGTGTTGAGCGGACTCGGGTTTCCGCAGCGGGACTGGCAGCGGCGCACGGAAGAGTTTTCGGGCGGCTGGCAGATGCGTATCGCGCTGGCGAAACTGCTGCTGGAAAAGCCCAACCTGCTGCTTCTGGACGAACCGACCAATCACCTGGACCTGGAAGCGCGCAACTGGCTGGAAGAGTATCTGGCCAATTACCCGTACGCGTTCGTACTGGTCTCGCACGATCGCTATTTTCTGGACGTGACGGTCCGCAAGATCGTGGAGTTGTGGAACAAGAGCCTGCATTTTTACACGGGCGGCTTCACGCGGTTCGAGCAGCAGAAGGACGAGCGGCGGGCGCAACTGCGGGCGGCGCACGCCAATCAGCGGGACCGGATTGAGCAACTGGAGGCCTTCATCACGCGCTTCCGCGCGCAGGCGACCAAGGCCAAGCAGGTGCAGAGCCGGATCAAGGAACTGGAGAAGATCGAGAAGATCGAAATTCCACCGGAAGAGAAGACGATTCACTTCTCTTTCCCGCAGCCGAAACCGAGCGGGCGGATTGTGGCGGAGTTCCGCAGGGTATCGAAGGCGTACGGCGATCACGTGGTGTTTTCGGGCGGAGATGTGATCATCGAGCGCGGCGACCGTGTGTCGCTAGTGGGCGTGAACGGCGCGGGCAAATCGACGATGATCAAGATCCTGGCGGGCGCCGAACCGGTGACCAGCGGGGAATATGTGATCGGGCACAATGTGGAGCCGGATTACTTCGCGCAGGATCAGTATAAGGAACTGGACCAGACGGCGCGCATCATCGACGATCTGGGAACGGTGGCGCCGCGGGCCACCAACACGGAACTGCGCAGCATCCTGGGGAGCTTTCTCTTCGGCGAAGACGACGTGTACAAGCCGATCGGGGTGCTCTCGGGCGGAGAACGCAACCGTTACGCGCTGGCGCGGATGCTGATGGTGCCTTCCAACTTCATGCTGCTGGACGAACCCACGAACCATCTGGATATGCGCGCGAAGGACGTGCTGCTGGATGCGCTGCAGAAGTATACGGGCACGGTGGTGTTTGTTTCGCACGACCGCTACTTCATCGATAAGCTGGCGACGCGGGTGGTGGAGGTGGAGAACGGGCACATCCACGTCTATCCCGGGAATTACGAGGATTACATCTGGCGCAAGCAGGGGGGCGGCTCGGTGCAGGTTGCGCAGAACGCGGAACCCGCGGCAACCGCGGCTCCGGCAGCAGCGGCGACTGCGCCCGCCCCGCAATCCGACGGTACGAAGACGGGCGCGGCGCGGCTGAACCCGATCAAGCTACGGCAATTGAAGGAGCGGCATCACGCGATTGAAGACGAGGTGACGCGGCTCGAGGTGGAGATTGCGGATTACGAGGCGGCGTTGAGCAACTTCGTGAACGTGGAAGAGACGAAGAGGATCTCGGAGTTGTTGGACGCGCGCAAAGCGGATCTGGAACAGCTGATGGCCGAGTGGGAAGAAGTAGCGACGCTGATCGAAGAGAACGGCTAGCAGGCGGCGCGGCTCTTCCGAAACAGCGCGGGGGCGCGGCTCTTCCGAAACAGCGCGGGGGCGCGGCTTTTCTGAAACAGCGCGGGGGCGCGGCTTTTCTGAAACAGCGCGGGGGCGCGCTTCTTCCGAAACGGCGCTATAGCGCCTATTCCTGCATGGGGG
>CAIRBY010000100.1 GCA_903876865.1 uncultured Acidobacteriia bacterium | reverse complement strand
GTCGGCTTGTAGACCACCCGGCCGGCCTGATCGATCAGGTAGTTGGCCGGGAAACCGCGCGCTGCGTAGTTCTTCAGCGCGTAGTCCGAATCGCTGTGCAGCGGGATGAACCCCCAGCCCATTCCCTTCATGTAAGGCATCACCAGCGCATCCTCGGCGGGGTGAACGTTGGGAGAGAGGATGACCAGTCCCTTGGCGGCGTACTTGTCGAGGATGGCCTGCAGATAGGGGAACTCGCCGCGGCAGGGGCCGCAGAACGGGTACCAGAAATTCAGCAGCACGACCTTGCCGCGGTAATCGGCCAGCGAGACTTTCCCTTCGCTGCCGAAGCGCGTGGTTTCGAGCGCGGCGGCCGGCTTGGCATTTGCCTGCAGCAGCTTCCACAGGTCCCCGGCGGTCTGGGATTCGTCGCGGTGGAGCGCCGCGCCGTAGCGGGAAAGGGCGGCTTTGACCGGGTCCGTGGGGGATTGCCCCATCCGCTGGAGCAGGGTATCGTAGGCCTGCTGCGCCTGGCCCGCCGCGGATTCGGCGGCGGCCTTCGTCAGGTAGTACGGGTCCGCATTCTGCAGGCGCGGCAGCTTCAGGTCCGCCAGCAGGCCCGCGGCATCGGCCGCTTTTCCGGATGCCGTCATCTGCTGCGCGCGCACCAGCGTGTCGGCATAGGCCGCACGTGCTTCCCACTCCTTCATGGAGGTCCTGGCGGCGCTCATCTCGCGGGCCAGCGCGAGCGCTTTGCCGGCTTCGGCTTGCGCGTAGAGTTCGAACAGCGCGGACATCCCGCTGTCACTCCAGTTGAACCGTGCCGGCGGGAAGCGCGCCTTCAGCAGTTCGTAGCAGCGGATCGACTCCTGGCGGTCGGCCGTATTGAAGGCCAGCCAGTAAAGCGCCTGCGCGCCGCGCTCATCGTTCGGGAAGCGCTGTGCCACTTCCAGGGACCGGGCACGGTACTGTTCCGGGTCGCTGTGATCGAGCGACATGGCGTAGTAGAAGATCCGGGCCGGATCTTCCGGTGCGGCTTCGGCCGCCAGCCTCAGGTATTCCTGGCGCTGTTTCCGCTCGCCGCGCGCCTCCGCCACCAGCGCCAGCATGTTGTAGGCCTCCGCGCACTTCGGGTCGATCTCAAGCGCCCGCCGCGCGTACTCTTCTGTCTTGCGGTAATCGTCGTACAGCACCAGATCGGCCAGGCGCGCGAAGAAGATCGCCTGCTTCGGGAACTTGACGCTCCACGCCAGGTAGAGCTTCTGCTGTTCGGCCCGCGACGCCACGCGCTGCAACTGGTTGTGGGCTTCCGTGGATCCGGGGTCGCTCTCGATGGCCTCTTTCAGCGCGGAGAGCGCTCTGGCGTTGTCCTTGGCTGCGATCGCAGCCTTGGCTTCCTCGAGCTTCACTTGGGCTGCGGATTGCCCCGGGAGTGCGGTGGCGCCGTACATCGCAATCGCCAGGGCGGCCATCCCACGCAGTGTCAAGTTCATGGCTTCAGCATCTCCTCGAGCATCCCGATCAGCGCCTGTTCCTCGGAAGGACCGAGGCCGGTCAGGAAACGGCGGACCGTGCCCTTCCGGTCCACCACCACGATCTCCGGGATGGCCTGCACGCCGTAATTCTGCGCGTTCTTATCCTCCGCGCTCTTGGCCGCAATCGCCACCGGGAACTTCAGCTTGTTCTCTTCGATGAAATACTTGCGGTCGGCGGCCATTTCCGCTTCCAGTGAAAGCCCGTGATCCTTCCCAAAGTACCCGTAGAGGCTGGTTGCCAGCAACACCTGCAGGCCACGCCCCGCGAACCGCCGCTCCAGCCGCTCCAGAGCCGGGTAGGATTCCTTGCACGGCAGGCACCAGTGGGCTGTGAATTCCAGCACCGTGACCTTGCCTGCAAAACCTATGCGATTTCCCTCAGGCTGGGCATTGATCCAGTAGGGCGCTTCAATCGCGGGAGCGGGGTTGCCTACCATTTCATAGTGCAGTAGCGCTTTTTGCAGGCCCTTGGAGAGCGAGGCGGTGGTGACTTTGGGGATGCCTTCGCGCAGCAGCGCCTTGGCCCGTTCCGTATCGCCGCGGCTGGAATAAACTCCCGCGAGATCCTCGTAGGCGCAGTAGAGCCCGAAGACCGCGAGCGAATCGCGCTGCTTCTCGGCAGGCAGCTTGGCGTACAGTTCCATGAATCGGCTGGCGGCGTGAAACACCTTTCCATGGTCATCCGGATCTCCGCGATAGTAGCTGGTGAGCCAGCGATAGGCTACCAGTTTCTGCCACGTGGCCCCGTCGCCGAGTTGTTCCAGCCGGGGAGCCACCTCCTCGGTGACGAGGATCGAGCGCGGGCGAATCTCGTCGCTGCGCGAGCCCCGCTGCGATGCGGTGATCAGGGCGTCGAGGGCATCGCCGCGCTGTGCGTCGGTAAGGCCGGGTTCCGCCAGGCGCTTTTCGATTGCGGCCTTCGCCCGGTCGTGCTGGTCGGCTTCGGCGTGCAACACCGCGAGGTCAAGCAGATCCGTGCCATGGGCGGCGGAAAGCGGGAAGCGTTCCAGGCACCCGGCAGCGATTGCCCCCTTTTGCCCGGATGACGCGCGGTTCAGTTTGTCGATTCTGGCCAGGCAGTCCGCGGGCGAGGAAGCTTCCCCCGTGGGCGGCGCGGCGGGCTGCGCCCAGGCCGCCGCGGCGATCGCAAGACACAATGAGGTTTTCAGCAGCATGGCGCTCTATTTCTCCATCCCGCGCTGCCGGTCCAGCAGCGCTTCGATCTGCAGTTCCAACTCGCGGCGCGCGTCGTACGTGTTCACCGGCCCCGGCGCGTAGTAGATCCGGCCGTCCGGCCCGTAGAGGAAGTTCGAAGGCGCGCCCTTCACGTTGTAGGCCTTCATCAGTTCGTCGCCGCCGTGGATGGGGAGGAAGCCCAGGTCCCAGCCCTTCATGAGCGGCATGACCCAGGAGTCCTCATTCGGATGAACGTTAATGGCGACAATCTGAAATCCGCGGCCTTTATACTTGTCGAGCACCGCCTTCAGGGAGGGGAACTCCCCACGGCATGGCCCGCACAACGGATACCAGAAATTCAACAGAAACGTTTTCCCGCGGTAATCTTCCAGCTTGATGGGGCGGCCGTCTGGATAGGTGGTGCTGGCGAACGGAATCCCCGGCTTTGCGGCGGACGAGCGCTGCTGGTAGACATCCTCCGCCACCCGCGCAACGTCTTTCCCCAGCCTTCCGCCGGCCGCCAGCAGGCCCGCTTGAATTTCGTCGCTGGGCTTGGCGGCGAACACCTTCAACAGGCCGGTGTAGGCTGGTTCCAACTCGCCCGCCGACTGCCGCGCCTCCGCCAGCGCCACTTCCAGCATGCGGCGGTCGGCGCGCGGGGGCAGGCTCACTCGTCCCAGCGCAGCCAGCGCACCGGCAGCCTTGCTCTCTCCGATGGCGGCGCGAGCATCGATTAGCGCGCGAGCGTATGCCTCAAGTTGCGACCAGGATTTGTCGTTCGGCCGCGCCGCGCGCACCTCGGTGGCCAACTTCAGCCCCTTCGCCGGATCCTCCCGCAGGTAGTAATCGAAGAGAGGCTGCAGTTGGGCCGCGCCCTGCGGCATGTATTTGGAGTGAAT
>CAIRBY010000099.1 GCA_903876865.1 uncultured Acidobacteriia bacterium | reverse complement strand
TTACAAGGTCGTTGTGGCCGCCACCGGGGCAGATCACGTAGGCAACACCCGTGGCCTTGTCCTTGGGGGGCAGAAAGACGGTCAGGGAGGGCTGGTGGATATTGCGCACGCGGTGGAAGCCATCGGTGACGGGGTTCCAGATTTCGGGTGCGGTGACGCCTTCGGAGCCGGGCGCGTCCTTGGGCCAGAGGCGCACTTCGGGAGCTTTCAGATCGATCGCATTCGGGTCCGCGGCGGGGAGCAGCGCGCAGAGAGAGAGACCACAAACCAACAGGGTTCGCATATGGCAGATTATCCCATCCCGACGCCGTTGCCGCAGGGCACAAAGTGGACGCGCGGGACATCATGTCCCGCCTCCGAGACTACGCCAGGACCGCCTTCACGCCTGTAGCAGCAGGCCGGCGTGGGGAATCCGAGCCCATGCTCCAGCGGGCCGAATCGACCCGCGGGACACGCATGTCCGGAATGGCTCCGCCGGCGATGTGGGGTTATCATATGCGTCAGGTTATGCGAAACATTCCCGCGATTCTCCTGCTGGCGGCCCTCGCGCCGCTCTCCTTACCGCTTCCGGCACAAACGAAGACGGCGCGCATCAAGATCGATACGGACCGCGTGATCGGCGAAGTGGATCCGCACCTGTTCGGCAATTTCACCGAGCACTTGGGGCGCTGCATTTACGGCGGGATCTTCGAAGAGGGCGGCAAGTTCTCCGACGCCGATGGCTTCCGCAAGGATGTGATGGAGGCCACGCGGCAGATGGGGGTCACGCTGTTGCGCTGGCCGGGTGGGAATTTCGCGTCGGGCTACAACTGGATCGATGGGATCGGGCCGCGCGATCAGCGGCCGGCGCGGCGCGACCATGCCTGGGGCGCCCTCGAAAGCAACCGCTTCGGCACGGACGAGTTTCTGCAATACTGCGAGCGGCTGAAGGTGGAGCCTTACCTCTGCATCAACGCGGGACTGGGCACGGTGGAGCAGGCGCGCAACTGGGTGGAGTATTGCAACGAACCGGCGGACACGGCGTGGGCGCGGATGCGCCGCAAGAACGGCCGCGAGAAACCGTGGGGCGTGAAGTACTGGGGGCTCGGCAATGAGATCGACGGACCCTGGCAGCTGGGGCATAAGAATGCGAACGATTACGCCACCTTCGCGCTGGAAGCGGCCAAGGCCATGCGGCGCGCCGACGATTCGATTCAGCTGATCGCCTCCGGCTCTTCCAACTTCCGCGCGGATTCGGATTGGATCGGCTGGAACCGCACGGTGCTGGAGCGGCTCAAGACGGAGATCGATTATCTCTCGCTGCACACCTACATCGGGAACGCCGACAACAAGTTCGAGAAGTTCCTGGCCGTATCGCGGGATCTGGACGACCGCATCGAAGTGGTGGAAGGGCAGATCAAGGCGGCGCGCGTGGGCACGCCCAACGCCCGGCCGATCCACATCGCCTTCGACGAGTGGAATGTCTGGTACCGGGCGCGCGGCGGCTCGGAGTTCGAGGTCGGCCGGACCGGACTGGAAGAGAAGTACAACTTCGAGGACGCGCTCGCGATGGGGATGTTCTACAACTCCTTCTTCCGCCACGCGGAGAGCGTGAAGATGGCCAACCTGGCGCAACTGGTGAACGTGATCGCGCCCATCTTCACCAATAAAGACGGCATGTTCCTGCAGACCATCTATTTCCCGCTGGCCGAATACGCCAAGCAGAGCGGCAACACCGCGCTGAACGTGCAGGTGGATTCGCCGCAGTACAAGCCCGATAACGGGCGCGCGCTGGGCTACCTGGACGTCTCTTCCACCTTCAACGCGAAGACCCGCGAACTGTACGTCAACGTGCTCAATCGCAGCGAGCAGGCGGACCTGCCGGCGCGCATCGCCAACGTGGAAGGACAGGTCGCAAGCGCGGTGGAGGTGTGGGAACTGAACCACGCCAATCTGAAAGCCACGCATACGTTCGGCGCGGACCGCACGGTGCGCCCCACGGTGAAGAACATTGCGGCAGCGGTGAGCGCGAATGGCTTCACCTACACCTTCCCCAAGCACTCGCTGACGATCCTGAAGATGAAACTGCAATGAAAGAGGCCATACTCGCAGCACACCGGCGCCTCGCGCCCTACGTGAGAGAGACGCCGCTGGAGTACAGCGCGGAGGTAGGCGCGTTTCTCAAGCTCGAACACCTGCAACACACCGGCTCCTTCAAGTTCCGGGGCGCCTCCAACAAGATCGCGCTCCTGAGCGCGGAAGAGGCGGCGCGGGGCGTGGTGACGGCGAGCAATGGCAATCACGGGTTGGGCGTGGCGGCAGCGGCGCAGGCGCGCGGGATCGCGGCGGAGGTGTTTGTCTCCGCCCACGTCTCGGCGGTGAAGGCGCGCCGCATCGAAGCCATGGGAGCGCGGATTCACTGCGCGGGCGAGGATCCGCTGACGGCGGAACTGGCGGCGCGGCAGGCGGCGGCGGATTCGGGGCGGGTCTTCATCTCGCCATACAACGATCTGGACGTAGCCGCGGGACAGGGCACGATCGCAGTGGAGATGCTGGCGCAGGGCCCGCCGCTCGATGCCATCTACGTCGCGGTGGGCGGGGGCGGATTGATCGGCGGCATCGGCGCCTACTGCAAGGCGGTCTCGCCGGGGACGGAAGTGGTGGGCTGCTGGCCGGTGAATTCCCCGGTGATGCATGCGTGCCTCGCCGCCGGAGCGATTGTGGACGTGCCGGAAGAGCCCACGCTTTCCGAGAGCACCGCGGGAGGCCTGGAGCCTGGTTCGGTGACGTTCGAATTGTGCCGGCGGACGATCGACCGGAGCGTGCTGGTGACGGAAGCGGAGATTCTGGCAGCCATGCGACTGGTGCTCGGGAGCGAACACTGGCTGATCGAGGGCGCGGCGGGCGTAGCGGTGGCCGCATTTTTGCGGGACCGGGAGCGATATGATGGCAGGAACGCGGCCATCGTGATCTGCGGCCGCAATCTCTCCGCCGAGGTCCTGCACCAATTATGCTGAAGCCGGCTAGCCTGCTTGCCCTGATCTGTATCGTGTTCTGCCCCGACGGGCGCGCCGCGAGTTATCATTTCGCGGCCGTCTGGGATGGAGCGAAAGTCTGGAAGGACGCCTGCGTGACGGTAGAGGGCGGCCGCATCACGGCGGTGGGCACGTGCAGCGGTCCGGCGACGGACCTGACGCGCTACACCGCGATACCGGGCATGATCGATGTGCACACACACCTGACCTACGTGATGGAGAACCGCGTGGCGCAGGCGGCGCGGGGCGCGGCAACGGTCTTCCTTTCTCAGAGCAACGCGCGCAAGACGCTGGAATGCGGCGTGACCACGGTGCGCGACCTGGGCGCAAGCGACTACGCCGATATCGCGCTGCGCGACCTGATCGCGCAGGGGCAGATTGCGGGTCCGCGGATGTTCGTGGCGGGCTACGGGCTGATGGTCACGCGCGGGCGCACGCCCACGCCCAACACCGCCGATGGCGTGGCCGAGGTACTGCGCGTGGTGCGGCAGCAGGTGGGCGCGGGCGCCGATGTGATCAAGATGTATGGCTCCACGGGTTCGGGCCGGGACGTCACCGGCTTTCAGACGTTCACCTTCGAAGAGATGAAGGCGGCGGCGGACGCGGCGCACGCGCTGGGCAAGAGGATTGCGATTCACACGTACGGTCCGGACGGCGCACGCGACGCGGTGCGGGCGGGCGCGGATAGCGTGGAGCACGCAACGGATATGGACGATGCGACCATCGCCGAGATGGTGCGGCGCAAGACGTTTTACGTGCCGACGATCGACCACAACCGCTACTACGTGGACAACGCCGGTCCGCTGGGCTTCCCGGCAGGGGCGGCGGTGGGCCTGAACGCCTACATCGGGCGCAATCTGGAAACGGCACGCAAGGCGCTGCGCGCCGGGGTGCGCTTCGCGATGGGGTCCGACGTGGTGTACACCATGTTCGGGGAGAATACGCGCGAACTCGGCTGGTTCGTGAAGGCTGGGATGACGCCGGAGCAGGCGCTGCGCGCGGCGACCATCAACGGGGCTGAATTGCTGGGCATGCAGGACTCGCTGGGCGCGCTGCGCCCCGGAATGTTGGCGGACATCGCAGCGGTAGAGGGCGATCCGCTGGCCGATATCGAAGTGGCGATTCGCAAGGTGCGGTGGGTGATGAAGGGCGGCGAGATCGTGATCGATCACAGCAAGTGAGACTATACTGGGCATGTGAAAATCGCATTCCTGTTTCTCCTCACGCTTACGGCGACGGCAGTGTTTGCCGCCGACCCGAAACCACTGTTTAACGGCAAGAACCTGGATGGCTGGGAGGTCATCGGCGACGGACAGTGGACGGTGATGGCGGATGGCACGGTGCTCGGGCAGCGCACCGGCGACTACCGCAAACAGTTCGTCCCGGGCGGCCCGCTGGCCACGCCCAAGGATTTCAAGAGTTGGGTGGACAACCAGTCCTGGCTCTACACCACGCGCAACGATTTCGGCGAATTCGACCTGCACGTGGAGTATTGGACCAAGACGACGGGCAACAGCGGAGTCTCGATTCGCGATACGTCGCGGGCCAGGTGGGCGATCGTGATCCCGCCGGATTACACGAAGACGCCGTCGAAGATCGGCTACGAGATTCAGATCAACAACCGCTTCCCGGACCCGCATCCCTCGGGCAGCATTTACGGCTTCATGGACGCGCCCAAGGATTCGAATCGCGACGACGATTGGAACGCGATGGATATCAGTTCGCGCAACGAGAAGATCACGGTCCGGCTGAACGGCAAGGTGGTGGCGGAGCACGCGGGCGATCCGCAGCGATCGAAGACAGGGCCGATCGGGCTGCAGTTGCACGACCAGTTTTCGATCATCATGTTTCGGAACGTAAAGATCGCGGAAGTGGGCAGGTAGGGCTGGCTGGGTTGGCAGGCGGAACCGCCTGCCCTACCGATGCGGATTGGGAGGGGCGCGCTACTGTTTCGGTTTGAGTGTACCGGGCGCGACGTAGATCAGGTCGATGGTGCCGATGCGTTCCTGTACGTGTAGATCGCTGTACCAGGTGCGGATGCCGGGGTACTGATCTTCGAGGCCATACTGCGCGACGTGATCCATGGTGGGGCAGATCGCAATCCAGCCCTCGGCGGGTTCACGCGGTTCGATGGGGATGACGTGGGGCAAGCCGGCATAGGCTTCGAGGAAGGCCTCGTCGTCATCGTACAACTGCCCGTAGTGAACCTCCTTCGCTCCCAACTGGCGCAGGCGGCGGGCGAGGCGCATGGTGTCCTGGCCCCAATCGAAATCGGAATCGCAGATTACGCGGTCCTGCGGGTAAGGCACGAGTTCGTTGAAGTAGGGAATGTAATCGGGATGATGGATGGCGCCGGTGGCCGCGAGCCAGACCAGCAGGAGGGCGGCCAGCGCACCGCTCCAGCGGCGCGCGTCCGCCATGCGCAGCAACTGCACCAGTCCGAGCGCAGAGAGCATGGCAAAGCCCAGGAAAACGGGCAGGACGTGGCGCATCCCGATGTTGATGTTGCCGGCCATGGCGGGCAGCAGGATGCCGAGGATGAAGGCAACCGGCAGCAGATAGGGCAGGCGGCGCCGGTTGTTCCAGCAGGCGGCAAGACCCACACCGAGTAGTACGAGCATGGCGAGCGGAGTCTTCGCGGCAAGCCCTACCGGGAAGTAATACCACCAGCCAAAGCGCGATGCCTGGCCCAGCAGATACGACATGTGCCCATCGTGGTTGTGCAGCATCAGGACGCGAATTCCGTCGAAGAACTGCCACGCGGGCAGGCTCACGTTCCAGGAATCGATCTTGCCGAACGAGAAGAAGTAGGCGCCCCACCAGACGAACACACAGACGCAGGCGGCCACTGCGAGGCTGGGCAGCCGCTCGGCGGTGAGCCGCTTCAGGTGGGCAACGCCGGGGCGCACCGATACCAGGTAAAAGAGGAAGGCCATGCCTGCCGCGGCGGGAAAGAAGATCAGCGCAGTGAATTTGGCGAGTACGGCCAGCGCGCCGCAGAGGCCGAAGATCGCGCCGCGGCCGAGCGAAGGTTCCTCGACCCATGCCAGCATGACCAGAAACACCAGGCCCAGGCACGAGGCGAGGCCCATATCGGTGGTGGCGAGACCGGCGTGAGCGAGCACGGTGGGAATGAGGGTGAAGCACACGACCGCGAGCAGCGCGCAGGCTGCACCGAAATAACGGCGGGTCCAGACAAAGAGCACACCGCAACCCAACAGGAAGAAGGGGAGGTTGCCCAGACGCATCCGCCAGACCGTCAGTTGCGGGTGAGATTCGGAGAGCAGTACGGCCTGGCCTTCGGTCTGGAAATTCGGTTTGCCCTGGGGCCTGGTGCCGGAGAGATACGGCAGGAGCGCAATGGGAATGCGGGTGAGCGGCGGATGCTGCCGGTCCAGATCGTAGCGGTGCTGGGTGAGATACTGCAGGCCGCTGACGAAGTGGCCGGGTTCATCGGAGGTGACGGAGAGGGCATCGTAAGTGGAGACGATGCGCGCCGCGCCGAGCAGGGTGAAGAGCAGCGCCAGGAGGAGGGAGTAGCGGCACAACCACGGTTCCAGGCGGTTCTCCCAGAGACCGGGCGAGGCCGCTGAGGGAATGGCGGGCGGCGGGGTGGCGATCGGCTTTTTCCGCGACATGACGCAGCGATGCCTTACTTGAGAGTGCCTGGCGGCAGGTAGAGAATATCGATCGTGCCCACGCGCTCTTTCACGGGCACGTACTGATACCAGGGTTTGATATTGGGATAGCGGTACTCCAGGCCGTATTGCTGCGCGTGATCGGGCGTGGGGCAGATGGCGGTCCAGCCCTCCGCCGGCTTGACGGGATTGATCGGGGTGATGTGCGGCAGGCCGGAGTAGGCTTCCAGGAACGCCGCATCCCCCGAGTTGAGCGGGCCGTAGTTGACCTGGGTCGCGCCGAGTTCGCGCAGGCGGCGGGCGAGGCGGGCGGTGTCCTGTCCCCAATCGTAATCCGAATCGCACATCACGCGGTCGGGCGGATAGGAGACCAGTTCATTGAAGTAGGGGATGTAGTCGGGATGATGAATCGCGCCGGTCGCGGCGAGCCAGAGCACCAGAACGCCGGCGGCGGCATTCGCCCACGCGCGCGTTCCGCCCATCTCGAGCAGGCGCACGGCGCCAATCGCGGAGACCACAGCGAAGCCGAAGAAGACAGGCAGCACGTGGCGGATGCCGATGTTCACGTTGCCGGCCATCGCGGGCAGCATCACGCCGAGCATGAAGGCGAAGGGGAGCAGGTAGGGAAGGCTGCCGCGCCGCTTCCAGCAGACGGCCGAGCCCACGCCGAGCAGCGCGAGCATGGCGAGCGGCGTCTTCACGGCCAATCCCACGGGGAAGAAATACCACCAGCCGAAGCGCGAAGCCTTGCCCAGCATGTAGGCAGGATGGCCCTCGGTGTTGTGCAGCATGGCGACACGGATGCCGTCGAAATACTCCCAGGCGGGAAGCGAGACGTTCCAGAACGGCACCTTGCCGAAGGTGAAGAGGTAGGCGCCCCACCAGACCAAGAAGCACACGGCGGCGGCGATTCCGAAGCTGGCGAGGCGTTCCCGCGCCAACTGCTTCAGCAACCGCATTCCAGGGCGTTCGCAGGCAAGGTAAAAGACAAAGGCAATGGCAACGGCGGCAGGGAAGAAACCGAGCGTGGTGAATTTGGAGAGCAGCGCCAGGGCCAGACAGAAGCCGAAGTTCGCGCCGTGCAGCGGAGTGGGTTCTTCCACCCAAACCAGCATGGCGAGGAAGGCCGCGGCCAGGCAGGAGGCCAGGCCCATGTCCGTGGTGGCCAGGCCGGCGTGCGCCAGCACAGTCGGAATCATGGTAAAGAACGCGAGCGAGATCACACCGCACGCGGCGCCGAAATAGCGGCGGGCCCAGAGAAACACCGCGGCGCAGCCGAGCAGGAAGAAGGGCAGGTTGCCCAGGCGCATCCGCCAGACCGTCAGCTGCGGGTGCTTTTCGTAGAGGATGTCATACCAGCCTTCGGGCATGAAGAGCTTGAAGCCGCGGGTGCGCGTGCCGCTCAGAAAGGGTAGCAGAGCGACCATCACGCGGGTGAGGGGCGGGTGCTGGGTTTCCAGATAGTAGACGTGCTTGGTGAGGTACTGCAGACCGCAGGCGATGTGCGCGGGCTCATCGGCGGTGGTGGCCAGTTCGTTATAGGTGGAGACGATGCGGGCGGCGCCGGCTAGCGTGAGGAGGAGTGCCAACAGCACCGCATAGCGGTTGAGAACGGGCTGAAGTTTGGTCTCCCAGACACCGGGAGCGGGGGCCGCCTGGGGCGGCGCCGCGCTCGGGGCGGCGTTGGGCTTTTTCTTGGACAGGACGGTGCTCCCTGAAAAAACGGACGCGCGCGCGAAGGCGGCGTGTGCCGCAGCTTATCTTTCGATCCCGAGTTCGGCCGCGACGCGCACCAGTGTTTCCACCAGACGCTCCACGTGCTTTTCGGTATGCGCGGAGGTGCAGGAGATGCGCAGCAGATTCTGCGCCGCGGCGGGCCGCAGCACCGGATTGATGTAGATGCCTTCCTCGAGCAGCCGTTTGCACAGGCGGCAGAGATCCAATTCCTGCTGGATCACGACGGGCACAATCGCAGTCTCGCCCGGCAGGACGTTGAAGCCGCGCGAACGCAGTTCATCGCGCAGCAACTGGGCGATCCGCAGCAGGTGGGAGCGGCGTTCCGGCTCCTTTTTGACAATCTGCAGAGCCGCGCCCGCAGCCGCCACACTGGCGGGCGGCAGGCTGGCGGAGAAGACAAACGCGCGCGCCGTGTGCTTGAGGTAATCGATGACCGCGCGTTCACCCGCAATGAAGCCGCCCACTGAAGCGAGAGACTTGCTGAAGGTGCCCATGACCAGATCGACATCGTCCAGCACGCCGAGATGTTCGGCCGCGCCGGCGCCGGTAGCCCCGAGGACGCCGATACCGTGCGCTTCATCGACGTACGTCCGGGCGCCGTAGGGGGTGGCCAGTTTCATGATGCCGCGCAGGTCGGCGATATCGCCTTCCATGCTGAAGACACCTTCACTGACAATGAAGATTTTTTCTTCGGGCGGGCAGTTTTCCAGGCAGCGCTCGAAGTGGTCCATATCGTTGTGACGGAAGCGCACGGTGCGAGCCGGCGAGCGCAGCGCGCCCTCCACCAGACTGGCGTGGAGGTTGTGGTCGCAGATCATCACGTCGCCCTTTTCGGTGAGAGCGCTGAGCGTGGCGTAGTTGGCCTGGAACCCGGTGCCGAATATGATGGCTGATTCTTTATGAACGAAAGCGGCCAGTTCCGATTCCAACTTGACGTGCATGTCCAGCGTGCCGTTGAGGAGGCGCGAACCGCTGCAGCCGCTGCCATACTTCTTCAGGGCCTGCGCCGCCGCTTCCTTCACCTTGGGGTGATTGATCAGGTCCAGATAATCGTTGGACCCGAACATCAGCACCTTGCGCCGCCCCATGCGGACCTCGCCAGCCCCGCAGCCATCACGTTCCCCAAAGACCTCGAAGTACATGTAAAGCCCGGCGGCCTGCAAGTCACTCGGACGAGTGAAATTTCGGCACTTCTCGAATATATCGTTCGAGCCGCTGCCCTTTCTTTTGCCGGTGAGTTCGCTAGTCGATACGCGCATGGTCCTCAGTTCCATTCATAAATTCTATAAGTTTTATAAGGCTTGGCTCCCATCACTTCTAGCGAGCGATTCATGAGCACGTTATCTTCGAGAATCCAGGACATCTCGGTATCGCCGAAACCCAGCTTGCGGGCGTTCTTTACCAGCGTGGCATAAAAACCAGCTGCCAGACCCGAAGCACGGTACTCTTCGACGACTCCCAGCGCCAGGACTCGCACATTTCTGATCAAACGTTGATAATACAGGATTTTGAGTAGTCCCGTGGGGAACAGGCTGCCGTTGGCCGGTTTCAAGGCCTGATTCACGTCCGGCAAAGCCAGCGCAAAGCCCACCACGCGGTCTCCCACCTCTCCGATCAATACCAGTTCGGGCTTGAGAATCATCTTCATCTCTTTGCCCATCAGGAAAAATTCTTCGCGCGTCATGGGGATGAACCCCCAGTTGCGCTGCCAGGCCGCTCCGTACACTTCCCAGACCTTTTCCACGTCCGCGGCGAAATTCTTCATATTGATGGGGCGGACCTTGACTCCGGTGCTTTTTAAAACTTTGTCCGCCACGCGATCGATCTTCTTCATCTCGATGGTGTTTGCATTGCTCAAATAGGCGTACAGATCCTTGGCCTTGGAAAAGCCCACCTGATCCATTAACCCGGCGTAGTATCTCGGGTTGTACGTCATCATCACCATCGGCGAGGAGTCAAATCCGTCGATCAACAATCCGCATTCGTAGTTCGTGGACGGGCTCACCGGTCCGCGCATAAACTTCGCGCCGCGCTCGAAAACCCATTGCCGCGCTTTTTCCAGCAAAGCGCGAGCCACTTCCACGTCGTCCACACACTCGAAGAAGCCGAAGAAGCCAGCCTCTTCCCCATGGAACCGGTTGTGGTTCCGATCGATAATGGCCGCGATCCGGCCGACCACTTTTCCATCCCGCCGCGCCAGGAAAAACTCCGCCTCCGCATTCGCGTAGAACGGATGCTTCTTACGGTCCAGCAGCTCTTTCACCGCAATGCGCAGTTGCGGCACCCAGAAGGGGTAGTCCCGGTAGATAGCAAAAGGCAGCTCAACGAATTCGTTGAGCGTCTTCTTATTATCCACTACCGTGAGTTCAATTGCTCCCAATCATAGCCCCTTTGGAGACAGTTTTTGGTACAACACGGGTGCCGTCACAATCAGAACTGCCGCCGTTAGC
The DNA here is from genome assembly GCA_903876865.1 of uncultured Acidobacteriia bacterium. Lineage (GTDB taxonomy): Bacteria > Acidobacteriota > Terriglobia > Bryobacterales > Bryobacteraceae > Solibacter. Next base: position 3,337 of record CAIRBY010000099.1, on the reverse strand, counting down.
ATACCTGCCAGCAGGTCAACCGTATAGTGGTATCGAAGATAAACTGTAGCAAAAATGATGCACGGAGTGTAGGCGAAATAGATCCGGTACAGGCGCTTTCCCAGCATCCGGCTGCCCCACCACGCCAGGATGGTCAGTTCCGTGTGACCGCTCGGGAAGCAATCGTAATGGGCCGATTCGAGTTTGTCGAGAGCGCCCTGCATGCTCTGAAACAGCCACATCCCCTGCAACGGAAAGTGCTGTAAATGTTTCAGAAGAAAGCGCGGACCGCGCGCCGGGACCACGATATACCCCATGTAGGAGGCCAGAAAGCCGAGGGCGATGAGGAAGGCGTAGAACTGAAAATCGCGAGTCCGGCCTTCCCGCCACAGCCGCCACGCGATATACAGTACTGCCGGTACAAAAAGCGTGTAGACCACCTGCAGAAACTCAGTGAGCGCCGGCGAGTGCACGCGTTCCAGCCAGACACAGGGGTTGGCGCCCCAAATCTGAAAATCCAGATTGGCCAGCCACTGATCGGAATCGGAATGCCGCACCGCCCGGATGAAGATCGCCATTTCCTTGTAACAGGACGCGACATACGGCAGCGGATACCAGTTGCGGAAGAGCCAGGAAGTGGGATTGGGCCGCTTGATCTGATAGACGATCACCGCGCCGCCAATCAGATTGGCCGCCAGAAGCGGCAGCGCATCCTCCATCTGGTTCCACCAGGCGAAGATGACCACGACGGCACAGGCGAAATAGCCGAGGATGACTTTGTCCACGGCCCAGAAGCGGGTATCGGCCGTATTTAGCGGCATTTCGAGGGGCGCGTTCAGTAGGTCAGCCAACCCGCCTCCTTGTACCACGCCAGAGTGGCCGCGAGGCCCGTTTCCAGACCCGTGGCCGCAACGAACTCCAGTTCCCGTGCTGCGCGCCCCGGATCGCAGGTCCAAGCCAGGCAGCAGGCTTCCGCGACCTTTTCCCGGGAGATGATGCCCGGCTTGCCAGTCACGCGCGCCCAGAGTTCCGCGCAGGCTCCCACGGCATTCGCCACGGAGACCGGCAGGCGCACGGTTTTGGGCTTACAGCCCATGATGCGCGCCGCCGCGGCGGCCAGCACTCCCCAGGACGCGGGTTGCGCGTGGGCGAGGAAATAGCTGCGCCCCCCGGCGCACGGACTCGCCACGGCGGCGAGCAGCCCGTCCACGAGATCCTCGACGTAGATTGCGCTGAACCAGCGCTCCCCGCCGGCGATCTCGACCACGATCCCCCGGGAGATCGATTTCAGGAGTTGGAAGACGTCCGTATCGCGAGGTCCGTAGACCACGGGCGGGCGGACGATCACGGCACCGGGCGCCAGTTCCCGCACCACGCGCTCCGCCTCGAGTTTCGATTTGCCGTAGTGGGTGAGGGGGTGAGGCGCAGCATCTTCCGTCAAGGCGATTCCGTCCTGCGCCGGACCAATCGCAGCGAGGGAGCTGACGTGCACGAAGCGCACACCGGTGCCCGCGAGTCCCAGCGCCAGTTGGCGGGTCGCTTCCACATTGCCGGTGTAATAGTCCTCGGCTTTCAGTGCCTTGGTAACGCCGGCCAGATGGATCACGGCGTCCACGCCCCTTAGCGCTTCCCGGATGCCTTCCCCGCTCGCCAGATCGCCGTAGACGGACTCGACGCCGGCGGGCAGGCTGCGGGGAGCGCGGGTGCGGCGGACCAGCGCGCGCACGGCCGCACCTTTTGCGGCCAGCTTCTCCAGCAGGTGTGTACCGATGAAGCCGGTACCGCCGGTTACCAGGATCATTACTGCAACGCGCTGCGGAAGGCGACCTCGCCGAAATAGCTTTCGGCGACGGTGCCCGTGTGTTGGGAATTGATTTGGAGGCGAAGCCCCTTCACGCGCGGCGCCGCTTTGCCATAGGCGCGCTCGTAATCCTCGGCGAGGTTGCGGCTCTCGAGAATCCACTGATTGGCATCGCGCGAACCGGATTCGCAAACTACGGCGAAAATGTGCACGAAGGGAATGTTACTCGCGCTCTGCATGGTGCCCTTGGGCGCGGTGCTATCCCAAACGTAGGTGAGGATGCGCTTATCGGAGAAGGCAACCAGGACCTGGGCCGCCTGATCGTCTTTGGCAGCGGAGCGGAAATCGCCGCCGGTGGGCAGTTGCGCCACCTTCCATTTCCAGGTGAGGTACGGCATCTGCGCCGGGTCCACATCCACGGCATGCTCGAGCCCGAAGGAACTCTTCACGCTCTTGAGGTGGAGACAGCTCTCGGCGTCTTTGCAGACCGAAATATCCGGCTGCCCGTGGTTCATCTTGATCAGCCAATCCGAGGGCAAGCGACCGGTGCCCCAATTGGCGGTATTCAACACAATGAATGCCAACGGGGAAGGTTGTGCCTGGAGTAGAAAGAAGAGAAAAACGCCAACGGGCAAAAGCTTTTTCAAAAGACCTCTCACGGGAGCTTGACGCGGTAGTAATCTTTACTATCGCATGAATTGAGTAGGGTTTGCCACTTGCCCGGGCGCGCGGCGGGGGAAAAACCGGCCCCGCTTTTCCGCGCCAAATCGAGTTGCAATTTCCATTCCGCCGGGCAAAATCGGATAGACTGATTGGCATGCAACGCAGGCACTTCTTCCAGAGCTCGGCGGCCGCTGCGTTGGCCGCTGCCGCTCCCTCCGCCGCACCGGCGGCCCCGGCCCGTCCCTCGAAGTTGAAGCTGGGCACGCAGCACGGCGATTCCGACGAGATTCTGCGCGTGATGGCGGCCTTCGGCGTGAATACGATCTGCGGCCGGCTGCCCTCGGCGAAGTTCGATGAGAACTGGAGCGCGGAGGCGCTGCTGCGCAAGAAGGAGCACATCGCCAGTTTCGGGATCGAGCTGGAAGCGGTGCCCCTGCCGCTCAGTTCCGCGTACATTACCAGGAGCGAGAACCCCAACATCATGCTCGGCAAGAGCCCGGAGCGCGACCGCGAGATCGACAACATCTGCCAGATGATCCGCAACACCGCCAAGGCCGGCATCCCCACGCTGAAATACAACATGTCGATCCTCGGCGTGGTGCGCACCGCAGCCACTCCGGGCCGCGGCGGCGCGATGTACAGCACGTTCCGGCTCGCCGAATCGAAGGACAAAGATACGCTGACCGAAGCCGGCCCGGTGAGCGCCGAGGCGGCGTGGGAGCGCATCTCCTACTTCGTGAAGCGCGTGATCCCGGTCGCCGAAGAGTACAAGGTGCGCATGGCCTGCCATCCGCACGACCCCGGCATGCCGGAGGCCGAGGGGTATCGCGGGGTACACCGCGTGCTCGGCAGCGTGGCCGGGCTCAAAAAGTTCATCGCGCTCAGCAACAGCCC
>CAIRBY010000098.1 GCA_903876865.1 uncultured Acidobacteriia bacterium | reverse complement strand
TTTCGCCAGCAACTGCGCCTTGCGGGCCTGGTATTCCTCCTTGCGGAGAACGCCGGCTTCCAGCGCCTTATCCAGGGCGGACATGGCCGAAGATTGAGTCTCCATGGCCGCGCGCTTCATCTGGTATTCGGCCTTGGTGATCACGCCCGCCTGATAGGCACGGTCCAGCGCCGCCAGGTCCTTGGAAGCGGGAGCGCGATTGCACGCCGCCATCAGAACCGCCATTACCGGCGGCAGCCACTTTCTGGTTCGATGTCCGATCATTGCTTCCGCGCCTTGTTCCTTTCCTGGTGCGCCGCTCGCGACGCATCAATGCGTCAAAGAGAATTCCTTCAATGAGATCTCGTCCCGGCCGGGAACCAGAAACGCGAATTTCCCGCGCACCGCGCCCTCCGGAAACTCCCACTTCTCCAACACCATCCAATCGCGGCCTCGCAAGGCGCTGTGAACAATCGCAGTGGGCGTGACGTCGATCGAGATTGCCGAATACAGCTTCCGATCCAGGCCGTGCGCCGTCTTCATTTGTTCGCTGCTTTTCCCGTTGACTACGGCCGTGCGGGTGTAGTTCTTGCCGTCCAGTTGGAAGAGCCAGTAATCCTTCGAATCGCGCAGGCCGAGAATCCACCCCGTGCGTCTGCCCTTCACCTGTAGAATCGTGAAGCGGATGCGCGCCTGCGTGAACTCGACCGGCGCGGGGACGATCTCGCCTCCGGTGTGGTGCAGCGCGCCGCCATCGTTGGTCCAGCCTCCGGTCTTCTGCCAGTCGTCCAGGGCGAAGCCGGAGAGCACGGGTTGGGGTATGCGGGTGGGGAGCGGTTTGAGCGCGAGGCTGGCGGTAACCGTGCGGTTGGCAGCCACATGCACGGTAGTGCCGCCGTCCTGGTAGCGGGCAGCCGATGCGCTGAGGGTGTAGTTGCCTTCCGGCAACGCCGTAAAGCCAGAGGCAACGTCGCGATCGCGTGTTTCACCCTCGCGCCGGATCCGCAGGCGGGCTTCGGCGGGGGTCACGTCGATGCGCAGCGTACCGGTCTGCGCGAGGCTCTCCATCGCGCCCTCCAATTCCGTTGCCCTTCCCGCGGCCAGCACCAGTTCGGCCTGCAGCGGCTTGTAGGAATCGTGACGCAACTGCAGCGCGTGCCTGCCGGGCGGGAGGCTCAACGTGAACTCACCATCGGCGCGCGTAACGGCGGCACGGAGACCATCCACCCACACTTCACTCGAGGGAGGAGCGTGGTGGATCTGGAGTGTGGCGGGCTGGGGCGCGAGTTTGAACTCCGCGCGAGTCTCCTGGAACGCGCGCAGTTCCACCTGCAACTCGGCCGGCTGTGTGCCTTCCTTCTGCATGCGGATGGTGTATTTCTTCGGCGGCAGATAAATCAGCAGGCGGCCCTGCTTGGTGGCGCGCTGGTATTTGACTCCGTTGATGAAGACCTGTGCGCCGTCGTCCCCGCCGGTGATGCTGAGGACGCCCATGTTGGCGCCGCCCATCAGCGAAACGTAAATCGCGCCGGTCGGCTGTGTTTCGAAGAGTATCTGATCGTGCTGCCCGGTCGGACCGTCCAGCAGGACTTCGTGCGAGCCAGCGGCCAAGTCGTGGAATTCCACTCCGCCAGGCCCGAGATTGCCGATCAGCTTCCCATCCAGGGTCACGCGGAAACCGGTCATGCTGCCCACCAGCCGCGCGGCGGATCCGCTACTGAGAAGTACGAAGCCGCGCAGGTTGTTGGCGCGCACGCTGCCGTTGAGACTGGGCATGGCTCCGGCCGCGATCTCAAGCGAGAGCGAAGCGGCGGCGCTGCCGCTCTTCACCGTGAACTCGTGCGTGCCGGGCGTGAGTGAGGCCAGTTCCCAGGCGCCGCCCTGCAGGGGGATGGCCTCGCCGCCGTCGAGTTGGATTGTGCCGTCGCTGAAATCGGTGAGGAGGGAGACCCGGGGTCCCAGTGCTTCCAGCTTGAGTTCGATGGGCGCGGTAAGTGCGCCGGGCGCGGTGGTGAACGCGGCGGTGGCGGGCCGGTATCCGGCGAGCTTGGCCTCGGCCTGAAACGAGCCTTCGCCCAGGTCCAGATCACAATTCGTAATGCCGCAGGGCTTGCCGTTGACGCTCAGTTCGGCTCCGGCCGGAGTGGCGGAGAGCATCACCTTGAAACGGGCAGGCGCAGGCGGAGGTATGGGCTCGCGACGGCGCGCGAGGCGAGTGCCCGCGATTACGACGACGAGCACGGCCAGGCAGGCGAGCGCCGCCTGCAACATCATCCGGCGCTGCGGTGGCATCGGGGGATGCGATTTGGGAGTGGGCGCCGGCGGTAGCACGATCGTCTCTTCCAACTCGGGCGATGTCAGCAGAGACGGTGCGGGCTGGTCCGCGCCGGGGGTGTTCCCCGCGCTGGCTGCAGGCTGCAACGCTTCGGGCTGCAACGCTTGGGGCTGCAACGCTTGGGGCTGCAACGCTTGGGGCTGCAACGCTTGGGTCGCGGGTTGGGCGGGCTTCGCCGGGGAAGGGGCCTCTGCTGCTTCCGGCTTCGCGGCTTCCACCACCTCGCGGGAGCGCGTGTGCGAACGCGTGGTCTCCATTTGCGCCCGCTGCAGGGTGGCCTGCAACTGTTGCAGGCGCGATTCGTTGGGATAGGCCGCAAGACCCTGCCCGGCCACTGCGAGCGCACCATCCAGATCGCCTTCGGTTTGCAGACGCCGCGCCTGCGCCAGGCACCACGCGATGAAATCGTCGCGCTTGCGGTCGCCGATGCGGCTGGCCAGACTCAGCGCGGGAGCGTGCTTCGGTTCCAGTTCGAGCACCTCGCGTACCAGTCCATCGGCCGCTTCACAATCCGAATCCACCAGCCGCCGCGCACGTTCCAGCAGGGAGTTGATCAGCACCGTGCGAATCACGGTATTGCGCGAATCCATCTGGCAGGCTTCGCGCAGCAGATCCAACGCCTGGCCGGCCTCGCCCTTCTCGCCGAGATCGCGCGCCTTTTCCAGCAGTTCCAGCGCTTGCCCGGCCCGCTCCTGGTTCTTGCGCACCAGCTTTTCGAGTTCGAGCAGTTCCGCCTCTCCGGGAAATTCCGCGAGTGCGCCGCGCACGGTCTGCATGGCGCGTTCGTAATCGCCGCCCTCCAGATACTTGTCGGCCTGTTCGACCCAGCGCGACTTCGTGTTCTCACGCGCTTGCTGGTCCCGCCGCTGAATCAGCCGCTGGATCTCGAAGGCGAGCCCCGGCTGCTTCTCGTGGATCGAGCGCAGGATCTGCCACTGATCGAGAGCCTCGTTGAACTGGCCGCGATCCTCGAAGAAGCGGGCCTTGGCGACGATCGAATTGACGAGGTCGCGCTTGTCGCGCACCAGGCGGGCGGAGCGTTCGAAGTGCGGTTCGCCGGGATAGAGTTTGAGCGCCTCCTCCAAAATGGCGGAGCGCCGGTCGAGATCGGGCTCGGCTTCGGCACGGCGGTCCGTTTCGGCGATCACGCCCGATAGCTTCTGGCGCTGCCGTTCCTCCACGTCGAATTGCAGCGCCTGGAAGAGCGCGTGGTTCGGATACTTGGAGAGGTACTGCTTGCAGGCGGCGGAGGCTGCTTCGAACTGATCGTTGGCCAGATTTCGCCGCGCCTCCTCGTACGCGCTCTTGAGAGAGTTGTGCTCCGAGTGCACCTGATTATAAAAGCTCTGATAGGTACTGCTGCGGCCGGAATCGGTTTCGGGCTGGTCCCGGTCCATCGCAATCAGCACTTCGAGACGGCTCAGGGCGGAGGTGACTTCACCCTTCTCCCAGGCATTCATGGCCGCCTGGTAGAGGCGCGATTTTTCGTCGCGCACGCGCGAAACTTCCTGTTCGCGGCGGCTGACCTCGGCCAGCAGGCCCAGCGCCTCGGTATCGTTGGGCTTGATCTGGACTACATTCTCCAGTGCCTCGCGCGCCTTCTGAAACGCCGAATTGTCCAGGTGCTGCCGGCCGAGCGCGATCCACTCGGAGATCTTGCGCGCGCGCCTCTGCTTCTCCACCTGGTCCTTCAGCGAGAGCGCGTCCAGATCCTCGGGGTCCAGTTCCAGTGCCTCCTGAATTTTGCGCAACGCCAACGGATATTCGGTGGCTTCGAAGAAGCGGCGCGCGCTGCCCAGCATCTGCCGGATGCGCGTCTGCCGCACGGCCTGATCCACCTGGCGCCGCAACATGGCGATACTCTGATCCAAGTGGCCTTCGGCCTCGAGTTCGGCGAGCACTTCGCTGGCGAAAACGTAGTCGCCCTCTCCGAAGCTTGATGCGGCGCGCTCCAGGCGCGGCTTGATCTTGGTGGTATCAAAACATTCCAGCGGTTCGTTGCGCAGCGCCTTCTGCAGCGAGTCACCGAACTCGCGCATGTTGAAGAAGCGGTGCCACGGCTGTTTCGCCATGCCTTTGTGGACGACCTGGCTGATCAGATAGGAGACGTCAGAATTGATTTCAGAGACCGGAGGCGGGCTGTAGTGGCGGATCGCTTCCACCACATCGTGCTCGCTGGCGCCCGTGAACGGCCGCCTCCGCGTCAGGGCCTCGTAGGTGACCACGGCCAGAGCGAACAGGTCGGAAAGCGGCGTGGGCGGCTGCAACTGCAACTGCTCCGGAGCCAGATAATACAGCGTCCCGCGGACTGAAGTCTTGGCGTTTGCCGCCGCCTGCCGCGCAATTCCGAAATCGATGATCTTGACCGAGTTATCATCCATCACGAAGATGTTGCTCGGCTTCACGTCCCGGTGCACCAGCCCCTGCTCGTGCGCGGCGTGCAGGCCGCGGCATGCCTGTTCGATGATCTCCAGCGTGCCCGTAACGCTCAACTTCGGACTGCCTTCCTTGATCAGGCGGTCGAGAGTCACGCCGGGCAACAGCGGCATCACGAAGAACGGCTGTTTGACGCCATTCTGCTGGAACTCGCCAATGTCGTAGATGTTGACGACGTTGGGGTGAACCATCGTCGCCAGGATGCTCCACTCCTTGTAGAACAACTGTAGCGTCGCCGGATTATCGATATCGATGATCGTCTTCAACGCCACGTCGCGTTTCATGAGCGTGTCGAAGGCTCTGTACACAACACCCATGCCGCCGCGCCCCAAGACCTCCTTGAGTTCGTAGCGATCCTGAAGATTGCCTCGGTTTACCGCCACTGCGCTTGCCCCCGCTCGCTTCGTGATATAGTACTTGCCGGACTATGGCCAAACAATCCCGTCTCGGCGACCAGTCCCTGGTGCCCGCCGATACCCATCACCGGCCCTGCTGCGCGCACGTCTGCATCGGCCCGGCGGAAACCGGTTCGCCCGATGTCGAAGTCAACAATCGCGCCGCGTTGCGCGTCAGCGATAGCGGCGTGCATTCGCACTGCTGCGGACCCAACACGTGGATCGCCACCCAGGGCAGCGAGACGGTCTTCATCAACAATCTGAAGGCGCACCGTCTGGGCGATCGGGATGAACACTGCGGCGGCCCGGGGTATATGGTCGAAGGCAGCGAAGACGTTCTGGTGGGCGATTAGCGGCATCACGCTTCCCCTTCGGCCTCCTCATCGGTTTCCGCCAACGCACCATCGCTGCCCGCTTGCGAACCCGCATCAGAGCCCGAACTGCCGGGAGCCACCCACCGGTTGGAGGCCAGGGCCGCGCCCGCCGCCGCCCCCGCGCCGGACCCATCCGCCGCACCGCCTGATCCGCCGGCACCGGAGCCTGGACCTGCCGCCCGTGGATTGGCCAGGTTGGGAAGGTTGGAAATGCTGGCCAGATCCAGCGTGGCCGGTAATTTCGGTAGCGTGGGTGCAATCGGGGTGGCGCTCAGCGCGCCCGGCGGCAGCGGCAGTCCACAGTTGATCTGCACCTTGGGACCCTGGATCAGAACTCCGGCGTCGGTGCAATCGATGAAACTCACGCCTTGCGCACTGATAAACGTAACCCCGTTCGCCGCCTCGAGCACGATCCTACCGCCTGCCTTCAGGTGGATATCGCCGCCGGCCTGCAAAATAAACGTGCCGCCGGCCTTTTCGTTGATGTCGTGCTTCACGTTGAGCGACATACGGCCCTGAATGTCCTCGGCGAAGTCGCGTTTCACGGTGCTGTGCTTGTCGCGTTCCACCAACTCGATCTGATCGCGCTTGACCTGCAGGGTGCGGTCGCGGTCCACCACCTCGATGGTGTCGTTCTCCACGGTGATCTGCATGTCTTTTTGCGCGTGCATGGCATAGAGTTCGTCGCCTTTCGTATCGACAAAGCGCAATTCGTTGAACTCCGTGGGCGTGCCGTTCTTGGTGCTGCGCGTCTTCACGCCGCTCCAATTCTTGTGATCGGGCAGCGCGTAGGGAGGGTGATTCACATGGTTGTAGAGGCAACCGGTAATCACGGGCCGGTCCGGGTCTCCTTCGAGAAACTGTACGATGACTTCCTGTCCCACGCGCGGCAGCCAGATGTGTCCGAAGCCCGGTCCGGCGAGCGATTGCATCACGCGGATCCAGCACGAGCTGTTCTGATCCGGCTCGCGCCGGTCCCAGTGAAAATGCACCTTCACCCTGCCGTACTGGTCGGTGTAGATTTCCTCCCCCTTGGGACCGACCACGCGAGCGGTCTGGATGCTCTGGATATTCGGCGTATCCGTCTTGCGCGTGGGCCGGAATTGCACCGAGGATGGCATGCAGCTGAAGCTGTTCTCGTAGGTCGCGCTGCCGCTATCCATGCCTGCGCCAAACGAGCCTTCGTGACCGCTGTGGGTGACTTTGGTGATCAGATAGTTGATGTTCTGCTCCGGACGGATGTGCTGCACCAGATCGAAGCGGTATCCGGGAATCATGGAGCGGCAGTTTCCTGTACCCGTAACCTGGATGCGGTCGAACTCCAGTTCCTGCTGACGCAGTTTGCCCCAGTCTGGGCCGTCCTTTTCCCAATCGAATTCGCCGGGATAATCGTAGATCTCCAGAGTGCGGCTGGCTCCGGCGAGCTTCTGCGGAGGAGTTTCGTAATACAGTTTGTGGGAAGGGATCAGGAAGTTGAAGTCCTTGTGCGCGTATTTGTTCGGCTTGATCACCTTCTTCATGTTGCTGGTGAACACCGTATCCTCATCGCGGAACAGACCCTTGCCTTCCTCGTGATCCAGGCGCATGCTCGCTTGGTAGGGGCACGGAAGGTGGGCGGAGAGATGGTCCACCAGCATCAGCGTGTGTTTCCCCTGCTCGTGCTTGAAGTAATAGTAGATGCCCTCGATCTCCATCAGCCGGGAGACGAATTCAAACGCTGTTTCCTGGTACTGGCAGCAGTTGATCCATTTCGCGTGCCGGTCTCCAAGGCTCTTGACGTCAAAGTCCCGAAAGCCGTATTTCTGAAAGGTCGCCTTGATCACGTCGACGACGGTCTTCTCCTGGTAGATCAGGCTATCGGTGGTCTGCGTCAGGTACCACAGCCAGGGAACCATCCGCGCGGCATAGTAGGCGAGGCGTCCATCGTGGTGGATTGGTTCGAAGTGGTTGATGTAGCCGTTGAAGTAGCGGAACGTGGCGCCGTCGTCCTGGCGAATGCCCACCGTGACATTGCGATCGACAATCTGGTCCCAATCGATGGAGAAATCCTCCGAAACCAGCTCGAGCTCAAATTGATACAGCTCGGACAGCTGTTCGGTGCCGCTGAAGCTGTTGACCAGCAGCTTATCCGCTCCGAGCGGGCTATCGAAGGAGAAGAGGCGTTGATGTTGGGTTACTTGATCGGCCATGGCAATCGTTTTATCCGTCCCAGAGACGGAACACCGTGTCATCGGGATCGCGGTCCAGCGGGCGGGTGAAGATCCATCCCAGCCAGCCCAGACGCGGCGCCGCGGAGCCGCCGGCATCCAGCCCGAACCGGGGCGCCTCTTCACGTTTCAGAACCAGTTGCACTTCCACGTCCAGGTCCTCGCCGCAATAGAAGCGGGCCAGGGCTTTCAAGGGTTCGTGAGCGCTGCCCTTGGGCAGGAACTGCCGGTATTGCCCGATGCTCAAGGGACCCAGGCGCACACGCACGACCGATTGCTGATCCCACACCTCGTCGCCGAGCACCATGCCCACACCGAGCGATTCAGATTTGGAAAAGCCCCCCTGCAAACGCGTGCGCGAGCCCGGACCGAGCGGGCGCCAGGAGCCGGCGAAGGGTTGCACGTCCACCGCCACGCCGAAGTAGTGGCGCAGCATCCCGCGGAAGGCGGAAGCGGAGCGGGGAAACTGGGCCAGCAGCCCTTCATAGCAGATCAACGCCTGATCGGGAACCGCCTGGCGGTCCTGCAAGCCGCGCGTACCCAGCCCGATCAGACTGAGCAGGTAGCGGGTAAAGGGGTCGTCGCCAGTGCGTTCGTAGGCCACCGGGAAACGGTACTTCTCCCAGGCGCGGTAGAGCAGCGAGATCATGCGGTGATTGAAGATATCCAGGAAGTCACGAAGGGTCGGATCCTTGACGGAGAGCCGTTCCAGGATCAGTTCCGTATAGCGCGTGGGCAACACGCCCAGTGGTCCGTCGAGCCCGAAGAAGTTCACCGTCAACTTCGGCGGCTTGTCCGGACTCTCGCGCAGCGATTGAATCTCCGCCGCCGGGAAGGAGAGCGACGGGTGCGTTCCCAGGCGCAAGGGTTCACGGGCCGGGTGAACGAAAGAGCCAATGGGCTCGCGCGCGCCGCCAGCGATCTGGATCAGGCGCACCGCCTGGAAGAACGAATAGTCCCACGGCCGCGCGCTCAGCGGGGGCGGCACGGGCGCCACGGTTACAGGAGGATCCGGTTGCCCGCTCTTGGTTCCCATTCCCTGAGCGCCTCCTTCCGCTGGCGTGTCCGCACCACCAACTGGCTGAAGCTGTTCATCGACACATACTGCGCCAGGAAGTGCTCCAGCACGCTGGAGAAGAGGTAGACGCCACCGCCGACGAATTTCTCTTCGTCCAGATCCAGTTCCACGCGCACGCCGCGCACGAAGGAAACGCCGTGATCGCCCACCACGCGGGCGAAGCGGCGCTCGCTCCGCACATCCATGATGCCCTCGATCTGCCGTTCCAGGTAGGGCGAGGAGCCCTGGTACAGGCGTAAAATCTCTTGCAACGCCTCACGCCCGCCCTCCACGAGGGAGAGATAATTCAGCGAGAGGTGGGAGATCAGCCGCCACAAGGCACCCCGTTCCACGGCCGGGCGAATGGTGGCCGTGGGCTTGCGCAGCACCACCACGCTTTCGATCGCCGAACCGCCTTCGAGATCGAAATCGCCCGATTCCTCTCCGAAGGGCAACTGCGAGGGCAGGTCGCCATTGGAGCAGGTGCAGCGCACGGTGAGCGTGTCCAGATCGAGCGTCAACGGCCTGCCGGAGAGATCTACCAGTGCAAGCGATACCTCACTCACGCCAGCCTTGTCCAGCCCGACCTGCCGCCGCGTGGCCTGCCAGAAGGTCGGCTCCTTCTGCGAGGAGCCATGGCGAAACGAAAAGAAGGGCTCGAAGACCGCGGTTTCCCCGGTGCGCTCGTAGGTACACACGACGCTGTCGATGGAGAAGACCTCCATGCTGCGGTTGTGGCGGAAATCCGGATTCACCGGGTAGTCGTAGGTGGCGTGATTGAGTTGGATGGGTTCGGCGGTATGCGGAAAGAGATTGATGATCGGCGTGCAGCCCAGGCGTACGGTACGCGCCCCGACGCCGGCCTCCAGCGTCTCGTGCCGCTCCGGCCGCTCGAAGGGAGAAACCAGGAAGAGGATCTCCACGGCGTCCTGAAAGCCCGCCACGCGGAGCGCGTCCATGCCGCGGAGGTCCAGGAAAAAGAATCTCTCGGGAAATGCGAAGTACTCCTGCAGGATCCGGTAGGCGCCGAAGGAGCGCTCCGAATAGGGCAGCATGCCCTCATCCTCCTCAAAGCCGACGGGCTTCAAGGCATCGGCCACGAGTTCGATGGGGCGTTGGCGGAATTTGGGCCGCGGGTCGCGCAGTACGATCGAAACGCAATTATTGCAGAGCAGTTCGTAGAGCGTGTGCACCAGAGCCGGCTCGCCGTTCAGGTAGAAACGCAGCGATTCCAGCGGCAGGTCCGCGAAGCGCACCTCCGGATCGCACTCGATGCGCACGCGCAGCGCCGCCACCGCGCCGGGCGCCCGCAGCGGAGGGTCGAGGCGGTCGATTGCGGTCCACTGGGCTTCCGTCACGCGCATCGGCCAAACGTCGGTGTCGTAGCAGGTACGGAACGTGCAGGGCTGGCTGTCCACCGGCCGCGAGTAGAGCGTCGAGTTTTTGGCCACGCGGAAGGAAGTGGTCAGCTTTCCCTCGCGGAGATGGAATTCCGCCACCGACATGGAAGGAACGGGGCGCGTGTAGTGCGGGTAGACTACGTTCAGCAGCGCCTGCGTGATCTCCGGAAAATCGTCGTCCAGGCGAAGGTGAACGCGGGCGGCCAAAAGGGCCACCGCCTCGATCAGGCGCTCCACGTGCGGATCTTCGCAGCGGTTCGGCTCCAGCAGCAGGCGGGAGGCGACCTTGGGATACTGCTCGGCGAATTCCGTGCCCTTCTGGCGCAGAAAGGTCAGTTCGCGCTCGTAGTACGCCAGCAGTTCATCGCGCACGATCGTCTCCCGTGACTTCGTACTCGCCGCTGGTCATCTCCAGTTTGGTATCGAAAAAGACGCGGGCCGGGGAAGGCTCCATCCGTAACAGCGCCTCGATCTGGAATCGCAACACGCGACTGGTGGCGGAGGCAGGCTCCATGTTGACCGTGACGTTCATGAGCCGGGGCTCGAAGGCAGCCACGGCAGTGGCCACCATGCGCGCCATCCGGTTCCGGTCCTCGGCCGAAGACATGGCCATTCCGGTGGTGTCCGGCAGGCCGTAGCAGTACACCGAGCGCCACAGTTCTTTCGCCGTGAGCACGGGTTCCACCGGCGCGCGCCGCGAATTGAGCAGCCACTCCAGATCGCGGCGCACAGAGTCCTTCAACTCTTTCAGCGATTGCGCGCGGCGGTCGGGCGCCTCGGTGCGATTGCCCGGCTCTTCGTCGATCAGGCGGTCGAGCAGCGACGGCTTGATGCTGCGCTCATGGGATTTCCTGGCCATGGTTACCTCGGTAACCGTACCGCGCGCGCCGGGTACAATTTGCAGATCCGCGCATAAAGTTCGCGTTTGGCCGTGGCGCCCTCCGGGGCGCGTTCCAGGCAGCGGTAGAGCAACTCGAGCGGCTGCGCGATGGTATCGGCCAATTCCCATTCCTTGAGATTGCGCTGATCGATCTCTCCCGCCAGTTCCTGTAATACGGGCTCGGCGATGGCTTCGTTGCCGGTAGCCAGGCACAACTGCGCCACCTGCACCTTGCGCATGAACCGGTCGCGCCCGCAGGGTTCCTGCGCCAACTCCCGCGACAGAATCTCCAGCGCCTCCTCGACATTGCCCGCTTGCGCGGTCCGCATAGCCAGAGCGTACGCATCCGGAGGCGCGGGCTCCGCGCCGTCCTGGTGCGCTGAGGCCGCGGGCGGCGGCGCAAACCAGACTGGCTGTTCGACAGGCGCCATGGCGCCGGGCGCCGGAACTTCCGGCTCGGTTCCGGGCAGCAGGCTGCGCTCCTTCATCCAGGCCACGGTCTCGGGATTGGCGGCCGGAGTATCGTCCGCCAGCGTCCACTGGGTAAGCTGCGGCAAGTCCGCGAGCAGCGATTTTACGCCCGCCGCGATCGCGTTCGCCACAGCCTCCCTGCCGGTGAACTGGCAGGCGTGAAAGGCATAGCGTTGCAAGTCGAGCCATGCCCGTCCGCAAGCTTGCCCGGCTGCATTTTCGGCCAGTTCCCCCACCTGATCCCAGGCGCCTTCCGAGGCCAGGCGTTTCAGGGAGATGCGGAGGTCCGAAGCCGGGGGGGTGAGCAGCGCCGGGTCGGCGTACCCGCCTGCGGCCCGCAACTCGCCCCAGCGCAGCATGCGGGGGATCATGTACGCAGCGGCATTGAAAGGGGTTTCGCGTCGCAAATAGCGCGCCGCTGCCAGCAGGCGTTCCACCGCCTCTTCCGCGTTGGCTGGTTCCACCGCGCCAGCCGAAACACGCCGCCGCGCGGGTTCGGATGGCGCTGCCGGCGCGGAGCCCGCGGCTTCCTCGAAGCCGGCCGCGGGCGCATCCTGCCACGGGTCCACAGGAGCGTCCTCGGTTTCGGGAGCGTCCGTACCGCCCTTCTGCTTGAACAGTACCCGCGTGGTCGTCTGCACGTCCTCGAGCGAGTTCCGCAGCGGCGAGAAGTCCGGGGACGCATCCGCGAATCGCTCGTCGCAGAACGCGCTCAGTGCCTCCACGTTCTCAATCAGCCCGGCCAGCGTGTCATAGAGCTGTTTGACAAACTCGACGGGCGTGCTCTCCATCCCCTTGTCGAACTCTTCCGGGGTGAGTTGGCCATCGGCAATCGCCTCCAGCCGCAGTGTGTTCTTGTCCGTGTCGGAGCGGGCCGCGTCCTCATTGGGGACGACGCGCGATTGCTTGTATTGATACCAGTTATGCTTGCCCCGGGTGAGTGGAACCGAGCGAATCGCGGAATCGAGTTGC
>CAIRBY010000097.1 GCA_903876865.1 uncultured Acidobacteriia bacterium | reverse complement strand
CTTGCTGACGCCGAAGAAGCGCTGCAGGCGGCCGGCAACGGGGTTGGCGATGGCGGAGCCCAACAGCGCGGAGGCGCCCATCTGCGACCATGACTGCGGCGCGGAACTCTGCTGCGTCAACAGCGATGGGTCAGATGTCGGCGTGCGTCCGGTGGCGAGCAGCGCCACGATTTCATTGAACTGCAGCGGCGGATCGGAACGCGGCGTGAGCGCGAGCTTATTGAGCGGCCCGGAGACGTTGAGCGTGATATCGATGCCGCGCGCCTTCGCTTCCAGATCGATATTGAGGATCGGCTCGACCTTTACAGGATTGTAGAAGGAGATGGTGCCCTGGCTGAGGTTGTACTGGGTGCCAAAGAACGTCAGCTTCCCTTGTGTGATATTGATGCGGCCTAGGACCGCGGGGTTGCTGGCAGTGCCGCGCAGGCGCAGGTTGGCCTCCGCCTGCAGATTCTCAGTGAGGCTGCTCTGCAATTGAATATCGGGCGCGGTTTGAATCTGCACGTCGAAACTCATGCCGCCGAGCAAGCCGGGCCGGGCGGACGGAGTGCGCACGGGTTCGGCGGATTTGGCCAGGATGGAGCTGAAATCCGATTGGAGATTGATGCCGGTGCGCAGGATGGTGAGCGTGCCGCTGAGCATGCTGCTCTCTGAAGTGCCGGTGAGGTTAAGACTGGCATTGGCAACGGTGCTGACACCTTCCGGATAGCGCACGCGCACTTCGCGGGCCTGGGCGTGGAGGCGGAAGACAAGCGGACCGCCGCCGTAACTGGCGAAGCCCGAGAGATCGATCTTGCCTCCGCCGGTTTCGCCGGAGAGGGATTGAATCGTGGCGCGCTCTTTGGTGAAGATCACCGCGCCGGATGCGTTGGAGATGCCATTCGGAACGTCCACGATATTGAAAGCGGCCTTCTGAAACTCCATGCGCCCGACGATCTGCGGGTCGGCGTAGGAACCGCGCACCGTGACGTTGGTGGTGACGGCGCCGGAAGAGACGAAATCGCGGCTGAAATCCTGCAGGAAACCGAGGTCGAGCCGCCCATCCAAGCGCAGATCGAGGGGGGATTTCTGATCGGTGAGCACGCGCCCGGCAAGGTTCAGATCGGTGCCGCGGCCCACCAGGTGAGCGCTCTCCACGGTGACGATGGAATTGGCGTAGCGGAAGACGATGGGCGCGGCGTTAGAGATGGTGAGCGAGGCGGCGGCGATATCGATATCGGGCGACGGGCCGAGTTGGAAATGAGGGATGGTCAGAGTGGCTTTGATGGCGGCGGGATTGAGCGCCGGGCCTTCCAGGTGGAGCGCCCCCTCGGTGGAACCGGTGTAGCGAGGCGAATCCGGATTGGCGGCGGATGTGAGCCAGGGGTGGAGGCGGGCCAGATCCAGTTTCGAAAAAGCGATGTCGACCGTACCGGGATGCTCGCCTTCCAACCGCCACTGGCCATCGCCGCGGATGACCGAGCCTACGAACCCGGATTCCAAGTGGGCACGGAGGAGCGGCCCTTGGGAGTCCGCCATGAGATGAGTCTCGCCCACGGGTTGGCCATCCAGCGCGATGGACTTGGCAAGCAGGTCCGCGTGCAGGTCCGTGATGCGATAGGGAGTTTTAGAGGAGGAATCAAGATCGAGATCGCCGCGGGCCGTGACTTGGAGCGTGCCGGTGATGCCAGGGCGGGCCACTTCCAGCGTATGCACCTGCGCGAGCGGCAAAGCGTTGGTGGTGACACCGAAGTGGATATGCCCCGCATCAAAACGGGCGGGCAGATGTTGGAACGTACCGCTGAGCGCAACCCGCTTGGCTCCGGCAATCAGGTTCGAGGCCGTCACCGTTAGCGTGTTGGAGGCATACGTGGCGTGAGCGGAGAAGCGATCGAAGGGCTCGTCGTAGAAAGCGCCCTGCACCAGCTCAAGATCTCCCTGCATGCGCGGCGTGGCGAGCGTGCCATTGACGGCGGCGCTGCCGGAGAGAGTGCCCCTGACGGGAAGCGTCTTCGCGTGCAACATCGCACCGAGCGTGGAGAGCGCGGCATTCTTTAGCGTAGCGGTGGCGGAAATGGGGCTGGCGTCCGTAGTCTTCCAGTCGCTGAGACCGATGGAGCCCTGCAGTTGCGCACGCAGCGGGGCCTGCTCCACGCTGGCGTTCTGCAGGCGGAGATAATCGGCGGAAAGCGCGACGTCGCCCTCGAACGAATCGAGGTTCTGATCGGTAAGCGTGAAACTGGTGGCGCGCAGATGCCCGCCGATCCGGGGGCTGTCCAGATTGCCCGTGACCGCGCCGTCGAAGACCACTTGCCCGTTGCGCAGTTTGACCGGGAGCGTGGTCACAGAGCCGCCGAATGCGGGCAGGATTTCGTTCAGGTCGCGCGATTCGGCGTGGACTTTCAACTCGTGATTGATGGAGCCCGAAGCATCGAGGCGCGAGTGTGGCAGGTTGACGGTGGAGCGCCCCAGATCGAGCGAACCGGTGGCGGCGCTGTAGGTGGCGTTGACATGGCCGGTAACCGGGTCGCCACCGGGCGCGGGAGCAAGGGTGAGATTGCCGGTGACGCGCAGATCGGCGGCACGGTGAAGCCGGCCAGCGAGCGAGAGCGCACCGAAAACAAGAGCGTCCCAAGGCAGCGGATCCGGGGCGTAGATGGCGACGGTGCGGCGGGCATCGATGCCGCTGAATTCGCCGGTGACGGAGTAGTCTTCCAACTGGCGAAGGTGAGCTTCGCCGCGGAATCCGCCATTGAGCATCGCGAGGTCGATACCCTCGAGCGCAATGTCCTTGCCCCGGAGCGCGAAACTGGTTACGCGGCCTTCCAAGGGCTCGCGGTGGCTGTTGTGGGCGTAAAAGCCGGAGAGGCGGAGTTGGGAGCCATCGACGCCTTTGGTGCTGACGGCGCCCTTACCGGTGGCGCGAAAATCGACCAGGCGGATCGTGTCATCGCGGTATTCCAGGCCGGTGGCGTGGATGTCACCGACCAGCGAGAGTCCGTTGGCGGGGGACCATGTACCATCCCCCGCGACTGTGGCGCGGCCGGCGCGCAACTGTGGCACACGGAAGATGCGGGCGATATCGGGGAGGGCCACGCGGGCGCTGTATTGCAGGTGTGCGCGGGGATCGGCGAGGTTCTCCAGCGCACCCTTCAGCTCGATGGAAGTCTCCGCGGTGGCGATGCGTCCGGATTCGATGGCGATGCGGTTGGCCTCGGCGGAGAGGGCAAGGTTCAGGTTGAAGGGTGCGGGGCCGTAATCGTCGTAGGAGAGATCGAGGGGCTGAATCGCGAGCGTACCGTGGTAACGCGGCTCCGCGCCGGAATAGGCGAGGCGCAGGTCGAGGTTCTGACCGCGCGCGGCGAAGGGGATGGCGCTCTGGGCTTCGATTTCGAAGATGCCGCGCTGCAGGGAGAAGTTGCCGATGGCCAGCGCGAGAATTTGCTGCATGGCCGGACGCGAAGAGGTGGAGGGCACCTTTGGCGCGGGGAAGTTGGTGCTGCCATCGGGCGCAATGATGAGGTTGACGCGCGGATCCAGAACGTCAAGCGACTGGATATCGATATCGTGGCGAAGTATCGAGATCAGTTTGAGCCGCACCGCGATGCTGGAGGCGCGGAAGAGTGGAGCCTTGATGGCGGGTTCGGTGCCGTGCAGCACGAAGCCGCGGGCTTCCGCGCGGAGAGTCTTCCAATTGAAATGGAAACTGGCGAGTTCGACGCGCCCGCCGGTGGCGCTCTCCACGGTGGTGATGAGTTTCTGCCGCACCTGATCGTAGAACCACGTACTCTGCAAGATGAAGTAGGCGTTGACGGCGACGAAGAGGATGAGCGCGCATAGCGCGGCGAGAGTCCACAGGATCCGGCGGCGCATTATTTCAGCACCTCCTCGTGCAGGATGATCTCGGTGCGGCTGCGCACATCGCGGAGCCAGGTGTCCATCTCTTTATCGGCGCGCTGACCGGTGAGCGTACGTTCGATCTGATCCCGATAATCCTCGAGGGAGACGGGTTGCCCGGGGTGGGCAGCCTCAGCGGCGGGGCGGACCGTGTTCTGGAAATACTGGTCCACATCTTCGGATGAGAGCTGCACGCCGGTTTCGAAGCGCACCTGAATGAAGAGCAGCAGGGTGCGCTGCCAGAGTAGGAGTTCCTTGAAATCCTCTTCGCCGATTCCGGCGGCGGCAAGGGCGGAAAGGTATTGCTGCTGATCCCCCTGAAAATGCTGCTTCTTGAAAAGGTCGATTGCGGGCACGAGTTCGGCGGGGTCGGGGAGCGGATAGCGGCTGTTGGTGAGTTCCAGCTGGATGAGCTTCTGCTCGATCATGGCTTCGGCGGTGGCGTGCTTCCGCGCCGCGGTGAATTGGGGCGGCACTCCATCCAGGAAAGCCGCGACGCGGATCTGCCGATCGAGATCGCTGGCAGTGATGACGCGGTTGCCGACTGAGACGGCAATGCGATCGATCACGGTCGCGGACGTGAGCGCAGTAAACACAAGAGACAGAACCAGCGCCCACGGTCCGGCCGAAGCACGACCCACCTTGGCCAACAGCGCGGATTGGCGAGCGTGTTTCAAAACGTCTGTCCGATCGAGAAAAAGTATTGGAAGTGGCTGACGTTCTGGATGGCGCAGTTGCCGGCGGGCGCGCAGGGGTTGACGCCGGCGTTGAGCAGATCCTGCTGGGTGCCCTTGAAGCCGTAGAAGTTGGGCGGGTTGATACTGTAGCCCAGATCGACGCGCAACGGGCCGACCGGGGTGCGATAGCGAATGCCAAAGCCGACGGCGTGGATCATGTAATCGTAATCCTGCAGGCCGCGTTGCTTCTGGCGCAGCGAGAAGGCGCTGAGGCTGGAATAGATATTGCCGAGATCGTGGAAGAGCACGCCGCCGACGTTATCGCCAAAGAGCGGGAATCGCAATTCGCTCTGGTTGAAGAGCAGGGCGGTGCCGCCGATGGGGAAGCCGGTATTGGGATCACGGGGGCCTGCCTGATTTTCGGGCACGCCGCGCATGGAGGTGCCGCCGCCGCCGAAGAAGCGTTCGGCGAGCGGGATGGCGTCCAGCGGATCGCCGGGATAAGAGAAGGAGTGGATGTCGCCGATTTCGGTGCTGCGGGCGAAGACGAATTTCTTGCCGATGGGGTGGTACGTGGCGTTGCGAATGAGGAAGCGGACGAAGTTGCGCTGGGAGCCAAAGACGTGGTCCGCGACGCCGAGATCGACGGTATTGTAGAGGCCTTTGTGAGGGTCCACGGGATCGTCGCGGCGGTCCTGAATCCAGACGATGGAGGCGATGCCAACGCGCACCGGCTGGGAGAGGAGCGGGATGAGGAAGGGCGTGATTTTGAGCGTGCCGCTATCCACGCTCACGCGGCGGTAGGCATAGCGGTAGAAGAGGGTGCTGACCTTGTTGACGCGGTGGGAGAGCTGGACGGAACCTTCCGACCGCTTGAAGGAGAATGTACGGACGTCACGCGAGTTTTCGTAGAGCGCGGTGAAGGAGAGGCTGAGCCGGTCGTGGCTCTGGAAGCGAGGCCAGTTGTAGCTGAGGATGCCGCGCTGATCGAGGGTGGAGACGCGCGTGCGGAGGCTGATGCTGTGGCCGAGGCCCCAGAGATTGTTGCGCGTGACATCGAGCGAGACGCGCGGGGAAAAACCAGTGGCTCCGGCGGGCGCATCGAGGCAGGTCTGGCAGCCGCCGATGCGCGCCAACTGAGCGCCAACGCCGGCGGCGATGGAATAGCGCCCGGCCTCTTCCATGGTGTAGAGAACGTACTTGCGGTCCGTTTCGCCATCGGGATTCTCCACCGCGGCATCGACCTTCGCAAACACGCCGAGATCGTAGAGGCGGCGCTGCGTATCGGTGACGGCGGTGGGCGAGAGTGGATCACCCGGGTTGAGCTGGATGTTGTGAGCGATCATGCTCGGGCGGGTCGTGGTGAGCCCCTGCGGATTGATCAGCACCTGGCGTACGAACTGCTGGTCGCCTTCATGAACCACGAAGGCTAAATCCAGACGGTGGGGATCTTCGGCGGAGGGCTTGGAACTCCACTCGAAGGTCGCGTGCGGGAAGCCGTTTTCAAAGTATTGAGCCAGGATCGTGTCGCGATCGACAGCAACGTTGAATTCGCTGAAGGGCTGTCCGGCGGAGGAGGAGAGCTGCGCGAGGATTTTGTCCTTGGCGAGTTTTTCGATGCCATTGATCTGTACCCGGTTGACGAAGGTCTGGGGGCCCTCTTGAACCTCCAGCGAGACAGCCAGATCGCCGGGCTTCCCGCGGTAATCGTCTTCCATGTGAGGGACAACCTTGGCCTCCCGGAAGCCGTTCGATTCGTAGAGATTGACGATGGTCTCCTGGTCGCGGCGCAGCAGGCTTTCGCTGAAGCGCCCGTGCGGAAACTGCAGAAAGCTGGCGGTCTGGAGGAAGAGACGTTCGCGAATCACGTCAACGCTGAAGAAATGATTGCCGGTGATGGAGATGGCGACGAGGCGGTGGCGCTTCCCGGTATTGATCAGAAAATCGAGGGCGGCCTTATCGTTGATGACGCTCTGCTCCTTGATCTCCACCTGGGTATCGAAGTAGCCCTGGGACTGGTAGTAGTCGCGCAGATTGCGGGCGCCTTCGACCAGCAGGTCGCGATCCACAGCGTGCTCCTCAAAGACCGGAACCAGGCGCCGCAGTCTGCTCTTGGAGATCTTGGCGCCGATGGTATTTACCTGAATGCGGGGACCGGCGTCGATATTGAGGGTAGGCGTCGCCAGATTGGTGGTGGGATCGTAAACCAGAGACTCGAGGGTGACTTTGGCTTCGAGACGATTTTCTTTTTGATAGAGTGCGCGGACGTCATCGAGCCCCTGGCGCAGGCGCAGTTGGGTGACGGGCTTCCAGGTGTGAACCAGCCAGCGGCGGAAATGGGTGGCGGCGGTGACACGCGCGACCGGGACTTTGAGATCCCCGGTGAACTGAGGAGGGGCGAAGTGGGCACGGCGTCCGCTGTCGATTTCGAAGCTGAGATTGACCTGCTGGTGATCGTTATCGTAATTGAAAACGGGGTGGATATTGCTCTGATACAGACCGTTGCCTTCGAGCATGCGTCTCTGCCCCATGATCGCGGCATCGAGTTTAGAGGTGGTGTAGGGCTGGCCGAGTTCGAGGCGGGTGGCGTTATCGAGTTGCTCGCGGTTGGGAGGCTCGGCGAGTTTGCCGGCGACGGTGACGTTGCCGATAAACCAGCTGTTGGTGGTGAGGAAAGTGACGATGACGCCACTCTCGTACGGGGCCGCGTCGACCTGGATATCGGCGTAGCGCCCGGTGGCGAAGAGGCGGTCGATGCTGGCGCGCACCACGGACATGCGCAGCGGCTCGCCGCGCTTGAGCGGCAGCATGGCGAAAAGCTCCGCGCCTTCAAGTGGCTGCTGGGGCGGATCGAACCGGATATTGAGAACCGGCTTACCCTCGTAGGGGTTGGATTGCGCAGGGAGGAGGGCTGCGACGGCGAAGAGGACGTAGATATACGGGCAGTTGGCGAACAGCGATCGCACCAAAGATATGATAACGCGGGGGGTTGGTGCGGAGATGGGAGATAAAGGACGATTGGGGGGGCGGGTGAGGGAGGTTTACCAGTGGATGCGCTTCAAGCCGGGAACGAAATCGAAGTGCTGGTCCCGGCTGAGAATCGGCATGCGATGCTGG
>CAIRBY010000096.1 GCA_903876865.1 uncultured Acidobacteriia bacterium | reverse complement strand
TGCTATCGATGTGGCCGTACTTCCCGGCGGCGATATCGGCATCGAAGCCGGCCAGGGCCGCGGGGTCGAGGCCCACGGCTTGCGGGGACGCCTGGGGCCAGGCTTTGGCGGGCGCGGCGGCCTGGCTGAAGAGAGCGGGCAGCGCCACGGCTGACAGAAACAGGATCCGAGCAGAACGCACATTGGCCTCCAGAGGCTCCGCCCAGCGTAGCATGACGGGTCAGGCTGGGCGGGTCAGGCTGGGCGGGTCAGGCTGGGCGGTAGTTCGGATGGGCTTTGTCAGATGTACTCGGCCCGCGCCAGTTCGGCTATGGCCGCGATCGGCTATGGGTACTCGCTCGGTTTCTGCATCGGGAAGATGGAGTAGCGCGACTGCAGATAGGTCACGATATCGGTGAGCTGCTGCACGGTCATGCGGCTGGCGAATTCCGGCATGTTGGGATTGCCGCTCTGCGCGCCATCAGCGGCCGCGTAGTGGGTGGCGTGGAATTTGGGATTGATGATGGCCGTCACCAGGTAGCCGTCGCTGAATTGCGAGGTGACAGGGCCGCCCAGTTTCACGTGTTGCAGCGTGGGGCTGGGCAGGTGCGCTCCATTGACCTCATGACATTCGGTGCAGCCGAATTCCTGGAACGCTTTCTTGCCCCGCTCGTTGTCGCCGTTGGCAGCGAGGCGAAAGCCCCTGGATGGATTGCGGGCGGTGCTGCAGCCCGTGCTGCAGGTGAAGCTTGCTCCAGCGAACGCCAGAACGAGCAGCCACCGGATGGATCGCGGCATGGTGGATCGCGGCATGGTGAATCGCGGCATGATGTGCCTCCTTTCCCGTGTCCGTTCTCACGAACCGCGTACCGCCGCCTCGGAGCCGTAGAAGCGAAGGGCCGTGCCGGTGTGGTGGATGCGGGAAATGCACGCGGGTGGAGTTGGAAATTGCCGGGCGGCCGGATGACAGGCGCAGAGGAGGTTCGCTGCCCCGAAGGGCGGTACGCACGAGAGAGTCAAGGTCGAGACCATGGATTCTCTCCTGCCTGGAGTGTAACGCCGGACGCAGTGGAGGGCAAGACTTTGCCGAGTGTGGGGGCGCGCGGAGAGAGGCAACTCTACCAGATAGCGGGCAACAGGCGGTAGCGCACGCGGCGCGCGTAATCGGCGTAGCCGACCAGTTCGTTGTGGAGGGTCAGGTCTTCCAGGAGCGTCCGCAGCGCGGTTACGGACACGGTCGCGGCGGCGGGGATGAGGGCCCAATTCGAGCCGAGGATCAGGGGCGTCGCAAGGATGAAGACGGCCATGCCGGCATAGCCAGGGTGGCGGATGAAACGGTACGGTCCGGAATCGACGACGGTGTGGCCGCGATCCTTCTGAATGCGCACCACGGAGGAGAAGAAGCGGTTGGAGCGCATGGCCCAGGCGATGAGCGCGGCGGCGAGCACGGCGGCTGCGAGGCCGGCGGTGAAGGTTGCGGAAGAAGCGCCGCCGGACCAATGGAAGCGGGCGTCCAAGCCGGCGGTGATCCACACGGCCATAGGCCCGAGCAGAACGGTGATGCCGACGAGCAGTTTGTCCCAGCTCTTACCGGCCTTGACGTTTCTGCGCTCGGCGGCCAACTCCGGATCGCGCCCGAGGGTGAAGGCGAGACCGGTGAGGAGGGAGAGTCCGAGGAGTGCCCAGGCATTGGGCCAATCGAGGCGTCCGGCCGAGAGGAAGAGACAGGCCGCGGTCAGGGCGAGGCTGAAGCAGATCGGGAGCAGGGGTTTGATGTCCGCGAGTCGCACCGGCATCCTCCGATCCGGCATTTTAGCATTTCAGGCCGGAAAGTCTGTTGTGGACTCTTGTCTCATACAAGATGAGCCTGA
>CAIRBY010000095.1 GCA_903876865.1 uncultured Acidobacteriia bacterium | reverse complement strand
CAGCATGCCTTCGTCCTCGCCCGCTTCCACGTGCACTTTCCCGCTGTGCGGCGTGAATTTCACCGCGTTGCTCAGCAGGTTGTAGAGCACCTGCTTGAAGCGCACGCGATCCGCATCCAGTGCCGAACTCACCACCACATTTGTAGTCAGTTTGATCGCCTTGGCGCTGCTCTGCGCGCGGATCGAACCGATCACTTCCTCGATCGCCGCCGTCACAGCGAACGGTTCGCGCCGCAACTCCAGCCGCCCCGCTTCGATCTTGCTCAGGTCCAGAATGTCGTTGATCAACTCCAGCAGATGCAGCGAATCCTGGTGGATGTGCCCCACGAAGCGCTTCTGCTTCTCGTTCAGCGGCCCTTCGATCTCTTCGCCCAACAGCTCCGAAAATCCGATCACCGTATGCAGCGGCGTGCGCAGTTCGTGGCTCATGCTCGCCAGAAACTCGCTCTTCAGCCGGTTGGCCCGCTCGATTTCCAGGTTGCGCAATTCCAGTTCGCGGTTCGTGTCCGCCAACTCGCGCGTGTACCGCTCCTGCACCGCGCGCAACCGCTCTTCCGCCTGCTCCCTCTCGCTGATGTCGCGGATGATCGCCGTGACCCGGAAGCCGTCTTCGGATTTGACCGGACTCAGGCTGATCTCCACCGGAAAGCGCGTGCCGTTCTTCCGCTGCCCGTGCAGTTTCAGCCCCGTGCCCATCGGCCGCGTCGAGGGGCTGCTCCAGTAAGCGGAGCGGTGGTCGCTATGGGTACCGCGCACCTCCTGCGGCAGGAGCACCTCCACCGGGCGCTGCAGCAACTCTTCGCGCTTGTACCCGAACATCTTCTCCGTGACCACGTTCAGCAGCACGATGCGGCCGTCCCGGTCCACTTCCATGATGGCGTCCGGCGCAGCTTCGAGTAATTCCCGAAACCGCCGGTCTGCCCGTGCCTCGTCCAGTTCCAGTCGAACTTCCGCCATCATCGTCCGCAATTCCCGCTCAGCCGTCCGCCGTTCCGTAACGTCGGAGAGAATTGCGAGCGTGCCCATGGAGTTTCCCAGACCGTCAAGCCAGGCCGCTGTTCGGAATTCAATGTCAATTGCCACCCCATCCTTCCGGGAGAGTTGCACCTCCCCGGTATTCCCGTTCAGGGGCAATTGAAGTTCCACAGGCGAATGGCGGCCGATTACCTCATCCCGCATCCAGCCGAAAATTACCTCCATCGCCGGATTCCACGCGCGCACTTTTCCCACCGAATCGATGCAAACAATTCCATATGGGGCTGCTTCGAGCAATGGAGCGAACAGATCGGCGGTGGCCGCGGGGGACATGGTGAATCGCAAGGGTGAACCTTTGTTGTAGCACAACCGGG
Organism: uncultured Acidobacteriia bacterium; assembly: GCA_903876865.1. GTDB lineage: Bacteria > Acidobacteriota > Terriglobia > Bryobacterales > Bryobacteraceae > Solibacter. Next base: position 4,318 of record CAIRBY010000095.1, on the reverse strand, counting down.
CCTACCGCTTCGCGCCATATGACGCTTGACTTTGCGTGGCGATGGGTGAATCCACCCAGATCTTTCGGCCATTCCAACCGCCCCTCCATCCATCCCTTCGCCCTCCGGCCAATCCGCACTGGCACGATGATTGCTAACACTTTGTGGCGACGAGTCAACCGCAAGGCCTTCCCATAGCGTCCTCCGTGCGTCCGCACCCTCTCACCGAAATCCACACCGATATGTGGATCGCCGCGTGGTCCCTCCTCTGCATCGCCGTTCATCTGCTGCTCCGCCTGCTCTGGCAACTCCCCGCCGCCCAGGCTGACCTGCCCCTCCTCGCCGCCCTCGCCGGCGGTCTCCCCCTGCTCTGGCAACTCGCCCGCAAAGTGGTCTCCTTCGATTTCGGCGCGGACCTGCTCGCCGGCATGGCCATCGTTACCGCCGTCCTCACCGCCCAATACCTGGTCGGCGCCATCATCGTGCTCATGTTCTCCAGCGGCACTGCCCTCGAAACCTGGGCCGCCGGACGCGCCTCCGGCGCCCTCGCCGCCCTCACCAAACGCCTCCCCCACATCGCCCACAAGAAGTGCGAAGGCGGTTTTCAGGACATCGCCGTCTCCCAGATCGCCATCGGCGACCACCTGATCGTCCTCCCCCACGAAGCCGTCCCCGCCGATGGCAATGTGCTCGAAGGCGACACTGTCATGGACGAGTCTTACCTCACCGGCGAGCCTTACTCCATCCGCAAAGCCCCCGGCTCCGAAGTCATCTCCGGCGCCATGAACGGCGAAACCGCCGTCTCCATCCGCGCCTCCCGCCTGCCCCAGGATTCGCGCTTCGCCCGCATCGTCCAGGTCATGGAAGATTCCGAGCACAAGCGCCCCAAACTCCGCCGCCTCGGCGACCGTCTCGGCGCGTGGTTCACCCCCTTCGCCGTCGCCATCGCCGCCGCCGCGTGGGCCGTCACCGGCGAATCCCACCGCTTCCTCGCCGTACTCGCCGTCGCCACCCCGTGCCCGCTCCTGATCGGCATCCCCGTCGCCGTGCTCGGCGCCATCTCCCTCTCCGCCCGCCGCGGCATCCTCGTCCGCAATCCCTCCATTTTCGAGAACATCAGCGCCTGCGAGACCTTCATCTTCGATAAGACCGGCACCCTCACCTACGGCAAGCCCTCCCTCACAGACGTGATCTGCGGCCCCGGCTTTACTGAGGAAGAGGTCGTGCAGGCCGCCGCCGCCCTCGAGCGCTACTCCCGCCACCCGCTCTCCCAAGCCGTGGTCGAAGCCGGCGAGCGCCGCGGACTCCCCCTCATCCCCGTCACCCGCATCAGCGAAACCCCCGGCGCCGGCATTCGCGGCGTGGTCGGCGCCCGCGAGATCCTCATCACCGGCCGCAACCGCCTCTCCCCCGAAGAGCAGCAGGGCCTCCCCGCCGCCGGCGCCGGGCTCGAGTGCATCGTCATGCTCGAGGGCGCCTTCGCTGCCGTGCTCCAGTTCCACGACGCACCCCGCGAAGACAGCCACGGCTTCCTCCACCACCTCAGCCCCAGCCACCGCGTCAAGCGCCTCGTGCTCCTCTCCGGTGACCGCGAGGCCGAGGTCCGCTACATGGCCGGACAGGTCGGCATTCAGGAGTTCTACTTCGCCAAGAGCCCGGAAGAGAAGGTCGCCATCGTCGAAGCCGAGAACAGGATCCACCAGACCGTCTTCATCGGCGATGGCATCAATGACGCCCCCGCCATGCGCGTCGCCTCCATCGGCGTCGCCCTCGGCCCCGGCAGCGACGTTACCGCCGAAGCCGCCGATGCCGTGGTCATGCAGGGCTCCATGGTCAAAATCGATGAACTTCTGCACATCGGCGAACGCATGCGCCGCATCGCCCTGCAAAGCGCCGTCGGCGGCATGGCCCTCAGCGTCATCGGCATGGGCTTCGCTTCCACCGGAATCCTCTCCCCCGCCGCCGCCGCCATCTTCCAGGAAGTGATCGACCTCCTCGCCGTCCTCAACGCCCTCCGCGTCCCCTTCCCCTCCCACTCCCTCACTGACGTGTAGTCCGCCTGCTGCTCCCCGCCACTGTCCGGTGCCTTCGGTGGGGAATGCTTCAGACGCTGCTGAAAAAGGGAGTGTTCTGGCGCATCGACTTCGCGGCGCGTGGCTCGCTCGTCAACGGCGCTCGCCCGCTGGCGGGCGCCTCACACCTTGCAATCCGCCCTGCCCCTCAAAACGGAGCAAAAATCCCCAGCGGATCAAACGCCGTGATCCGCCACTTGCCGCCCTGCTTCTCCACGCCGCACTTCACCGCCCTCTCCCGCGACCCCGCCGCGCTGCGCAACGTCCACTCCACCTGTAGCGTGCGCGCCCGGGCGTCGCCCTCGTTCTCCTGCGGATCGAGGAAGCACTGCACGTCCCCCTCCGCGATCAGCGCCGTCACGTTGTTCCGCAACTCCCCGTAGCCCTTGATCTTGGGATCGAACACCGCCAGAAAACGCCCCACATTCCCCGCGCTCAGCGATGCCGCCAACTCCGTCAGCACGTCGATCGCCTCCTGCGCCGGATCGGCGGCGCGGCAGAGTGCGGCGAGCGGCAGCGCAAGCATCAGGCGTCGTGTCATGTGCGGTAACTGCCGTTGATGCGGATATACCCTTCCGTCAGATCGCACGTCCAGAAGCGCGCCTCGCCCTTGCCCTTGCCCCGGATCGCCACCCGGATCTCGCAATCCGCCGCATCCAGCTTCTGCTTCAATTCCTCCTCGGAAAACGGCGCCGCCAGCCCGCCCTTGCACACCGCCACGCCCTGCATGATCACGTCCGTCTTCGCCGGATCGAACGCCACGCCCGCATTCCCCGCCGCCGAGAGCACGCGCCCCCAATTCGGGTCGCTGCCCGCAATCGCCGTCTTTACCAGCGGCGAATTCGCGATCCCCCGCGCGATCCGCGCCGCGCCCGCCGCATCCGGCGCGCCCGTCACCGTGATCGTCACGAACTTCTTCGCGCCTTCCCCGTCGCGCACAATCTGCTGCGCCAGCGATTGCATCACGCCCGTGATCGCCGCTTCCAGCTTCACCAGTTCCTTCGCATCCGGCTTCACGCCGCACGCTCCGTTGGCCAGCAGCACCAGCGTATCGTTCGTCGAAGTGTCGCCATCCACGCTGATGCGGTTGTAGCTCGCCTCTGCCCCGCGCTTCAGCATCGCGCGCAACTGCGTCACCGGAATCTGCGCGTCCGTCATCACATAGCCGAGCGTGGTCGCCATCAGCGGTTGGATCATCCCGCTGCCCTTCGTCATCCCCGCCACCCGCACCGTGCCGCGGCGGAACTTCACTTCCGCGAACGCCGTCTTCGGCACCAGGTCCGTCGTCATGATCGCGTGCGCGGCGTCCTCGAAGCGCTCTCCGCTCAAGCCCGCCGCCAGCCGGGGCAGGGCATTGGTGATCTTCGCCGCATCCAGTTCCACGCCGATCACGCCCGTCGATGACGGCAGTACCTGATTCACCGGCAGCCGCAGCAGCTTCGCCGCCGCCTTGCAACTCCCCAGCGCAACCGCGTCGCCCGTGCGCGTGGCGCAGTTCGCATTTCCCGCGTTGATCAGGATCGCTCCCACCTGCCCCTTGGATGCGACCAGGTGCTTGCGCCCCAGGCGCACCGGCGCCGCCTGCACCCGGTTCTGCGTGAACACCGCCGCCGCATGGGCGGGCAGTGCGCTGACGATCAACGCAAGATCGTCCTTCTCCACCTGCCGGATTCCGGCATAGGTGGCGGCGTAGGCGTATCCAAGCGGTAAGCTCAAGCGGATTGCTCTCCTAACACTTCATTTTCCTTCAAGCGCTGCCCGTTGGCGAAATCGCCCGCCGCAAGGCGCTTGCGCCCTTCCTGTTGCACTTCGACCAGTTCCAGCGTCCCGCTCCCCGTGCCCACCGCCAGCGGCTTCAGGCTCACGATGTGCCCGGCCTCCCCGCTGCCTTCACCCACCCGCGATCTCCAGATGTGCAGCGGCTGCCCGCGAAACGTCGTCTGCGCCCCCGGCCACGGCTGCAACCCGCGAATGCGGTTGTGAATCGCCAGCGCGCTCTGCGTCCACTCGATGCGCCCGTCTTCTTTCTTGATCAGCCGAGCGTGCGTCGCCTGCGCTCCATTCTGCTTCTCCGCCCCAATCGTCCCCGCCGCCAACCCGTCCAGCGTCGCTACCAGCAGTTGCGCGCCCATCGCCGCCAGGCGCGTGCCCAGCGCCATCGCATTCTCCTCCGGGTCGATCTCCGTCTCCGCCTTCAAGAGCATATCGCCCGTATCCAGCCCGGCGTCGATCCGCATCGTCGTCACGCCCGTCCGCGTTTCGCCGTT
>CAIRBY010000094.1 GCA_903876865.1 uncultured Acidobacteriia bacterium | reverse complement strand
GATTACCCCGGCGAAGAGCAACTATGCCGGGCTGGATTTCCGCCAGACGTTCTACGACATTGACGCGATCTACGCGCCGGTGAACCAGAAAAAGGTCGCGCTGCAGTTGAAGGGCGGAATCGGCGGAGCGAAGACGAGTTTCTCCTATACGCAGAGTTCGTGCGTGGGAACAGCGGTTTGCACTAAGCAGAGCCAGGCGGTGGGCAATGCCAGCCATTTCGCGGTGAACGCGGGCGTGGGTGTGCAGTTGTTCGTATCCGAGCACATTTTCATCAAGCCGGAGTTCACGTTCCATTACGTCCCCAATTTCACCCAGCAGTTCGGAAGCAACATGGTTCCGGGTGCGATGGTGTGGGTCGGCTACAGCATGGGCGATCGCTAGATAGCGGTTCGCTGCAAACGGTTTAACAGGAACAGGAAAAGGGCCGCGCGAGTTCCGCGCGGCCCTTTTTCTTTGTGACGTAAGTGTTTGAAACTACTTCGGTTGAGCGACGGTACGCAGGTACGGTTTGATGATCTTGAAGCCGTCCGGATACTTCTCCGCAGCTTCAGCGTCGCTGACTGCGGGGACGATGATCACGTCCTCGCCGGGCTTCCAATTTACGGGAGTGGCGACTTTGTGCCTGGCGGTCAACTGCATCGAATCCAGAACCCGCAGTACTTCGTTGAAGTTGCGTCCGGTGGTCATCGGGTAGATCAGCATCAGCTTGATCTTCTTGTCGGGACCGATCACGAAGACGGTACGCACGGTGGCGTTGTTGGCGGCGGTGCGTCCTTCGGAGGTCTCACCGGAATCCGCCGGGAGCATGTCATAGAGCTTGGCGATCTTCAGTTCGGGGTCGCCGATCATGGGAAACGTGACCGCGTGGCCCTGAGTCTCTTCTATATCGGCTGCCCACTTGCCATGGTTGGTGACGGGGTCGACGCTGAGGCCGATGATCTTGGTGTTGCGCTTGGCGAACTCCGGCTGCAGGCCAGCCATGTAACCCAGTTCGGTGGTGCAGACCGGAGTGAAATCCTTGGGGTGGGAAAAGAGCACCGCCCAGCTATCGCCAATCCACTCATGGAAATCAATCGTGCCCTGAGTGGTCTCGGCGGTGAAATCCGGCGCCGTATCATTGATGCGTAAAGACATGGTGTTTCTCCTGATTCAGCCAGTATACCCTTGCAAGATCCCCATCCTGGAATTGTGCTAGGGTAAATCTTTGGCTTGTCTTTACACTTCTTGAGGAGGCTACATGGAAGCCCTCGGTCTCATTGAAACAAAAGGTTTGATCGGCGCGATTGAAGCTGCCGACGCGATGGTCAAGACGGCCAACGTGACGTTGATCGGCAAGGAATTCGTAGGCGCCGGACTCGTGGTGGTGCAGGTGCGCGGCGATGTGGGCGCGGTGAAAGCTGCGACCGATGCGGGCGCCGCCGCGGCGCGCCGCGTGGGCGAACTGGTCAGTGTCCATGTGATTCCCCGTCCGCATGAGGAGGTCGAGAAGATCCTCCCGAACGGTGGCGGCAAGAAGTAACGGCAGATGCTGCTCGATCAAGATCTCCTGTCCATTCAGGAGGTCCGCACCAAAGTCGAAAAGGCGTTCGTTGCCTGGCAGAAATACCGCGCGTATTCCCAGGAACAGGTGGATGCGATTGTGGAGCGCATGGCGGCAGCCGCCCGTGCCCACTCGCGCCGCTTAGCCGAGTTAGCCGTGGAAGAGACCGGCTACGGCAACGCCAAAGACAAGTACATCAAGAACCTGTTGGCCTCGGACTATCTGCCGCGCCGTATGCGCGGCATGAAGACGATCGGCGTGCTGCGCGAACTACCGGATGAAAAGATGGTGGAAATCGGCGTTCCGGTGGGTGTGATCGCCGCGATTCTGCCCACGACCAACCCCACGTCCACCGCAATCGCGAAATCGCTGGTCGCGCTGAAGGCGGGCAACGCAATCGTGATCAGCCCGCATCCGCGCGCGTTCAAATCCACTTGCGCCACGGCCGCGGTGCTGGCTCAGGCGGCGGTGGAAGCGGGCGCGCCCGAAGATCTGATTCAGTGCGTGGACCGCGCCACGATGGAAGGCATCAGCGCGCTGATGCACCACGAACGGGTCTCCGTAATTCTGGCCACCGGCGGACACGCCATGGTGAAGGCGGCGTATTCGAGTGGAAAACCGGCCTTCGGCGTTGGCCCGGGCAACGTTCCCGTGCTGGTGGATACCTCGGCGGACCTGGAAGATGCGATCGCGAAGATCGTGGCGGGCAAGTCGTTCGACTACGGCACGGTCTGTTCGAGTGAGCAGGCGATTGTGGCCGAGCACTCGCTGCGCGACCGCATTCTGGCGCTGCTGCAACAGCAGAAGGCGTACCTCTGCACGGCCGCGCAGGCCGAGGCGCTAGGCAAACTGCTGATCACTCCGAACTGGACTGTGAATGCGCAGTGCGTGGGGCAGGCACCCACGAAGATCGCGCGAATGGCTGGCTTCGAAGTGCCGGCCGATACCTCAATTCTGGTCTGCGAGATCGGCGGCGTGGGCAAGAAGTTTCCGCTCTCGGCGGAGAAGCTTTCGCCGGTGCTTTCGCTGCTCTTCGTCAACGATTTTCCGGCCGCGCTGGATATGTGCTTCGGGCTGCTGAAATTCGGCGGCGCGGGCCACACCGCTGCGATTTACGCGAACAACGATGCGCGCGTGCGCGAATACGCCATGCGCATGCCCGCCATGCGGGTGCTTGTGAATACGCCCTCGCCGCAGGGGTCCACCGGCATCACCACCAATCTTTTCCCATCGATGACGCTCGGTTGCGGCGCACTGGCGGGAAACAGCACCTCTGATAACGTCGGGCCGTTGCACCTGATCAACATCAAGCGCCTGGCCTACACCGTGCGCAAACCAGAAGAGGCGTTCGAGATGCCGCTCGATTCCGATCCGGCCCCGGTTTCGGTGGGTGGTCCGGTGGATCGCGCGGCTGTGGTCTCCGCCGTGGAGCGCTATCTGGTATCGCGAGGTCTGGCCTCGCCGGCACAGTCTGCTTCGGTTCCGGCTGCAGTTCCGGCGGGCGGATCCTGCGGTTGCTCCGCGCCCAAGCCGGCCGCATCCGTGATCGAGAGCGTTGCCGCGGAAGTGGTAGACCGCTTCCTGGGCAGGAAGGCGGAAACTGCGCCAACTCCTCCCTCGAACTCCGGTGGCTATAGTTGACTGGCCGCTCCCGGCGCAAAAACGCCTCCAATCGCTCCTTCGGCGCCGCCCGCTCCCGCTCCACCGCCGCCCAAGCCCGTGGACTTTGTGTGCGAGGCGGACGTGCGGGACGCCATCAAAGAGAATCGTAAAATCTATACCGGGCCGAAGACGATCATTACGCCTTCCGCCCGCGACCTGGCCGGCACCTCTGGTATTCTGGTGCCGGTGTAAAGCTAAGGAATCGACGTGGACCTGAATCTTGACACACTCAAGCGCGAAATCGTGGAATTTCTGGAATCGCGCCAACTCGCCATTTTCCGCAGCAGCCCCGGCACGCTGGAAAGCACCCGGATGGTCATCTGGGATAGCGAACACTATCCCGACTACCAGATGTTTCTGGACGCGGCACTCAAAGCCGGCGTGAAGCTGATCCTCTTCGGTGTGCGGGAATTCGAAGCCGCCGATATCGACGACCTGCTGGAGCAGATCGAAGAACTGGGCTTCGACCGCGAAGCGCAACGCGAGTACCAGACGCGCCTGCGCAAGTTGCGCTTGCACGAAGGCTCAACCTGTTCGCTCGAACTGGCCTTCCATCACGAATCCAACCTCTACATCTACGAACTGCAGCCGGACTGGTTCGAGGAGTTCCTCGCGGTGGAAGACGAGATCGCATCCACCATGGCCGAAGACGATATGGATGACGGCGATTCGCTTGGCGGCTACTTCTCCAAGAACTAGCAGTCAGACGCGCTGGGTGCTGCCGGCACCCGACGTCCAGGCGATCGCCGCGCTTGCTTCCGCGTTGCAGTTGGGTGCGCCCGCCGCGAAAGTGCTGGAGCGTCGCGGCTTCACAGACCCGGCGGCCGCCCGGCGGTTCCTGCACCCCGCATTCGAGGAACTTCACAATCCCCTGACCCTGCGGGATATGCCGGAGGCGATCGAGCGCATCGCCACGGCCATCGCCACGCGCGAACGCGTGCTGATCTACGGCGATTACGACGTGGACGGCACCACCAGTGTCGTACTGCTCACCAAGGCGATCGAACTGGCCGGGGGCGTTGTGCAGTATCACGTGCCGCACCGTCTCAGAGACGGCTACGGGATGCGCGAAGAGGTGGTGGAGGCGGCGGCGCAGCAGGCCGTCAGACTGATCATCAGCGTGGATACGGGCATCCGTGCGGCGGAGGTGGTGCGGCGCGCCAATGAGTTGGGGATCGACGTGATCGTGACCGATCACCACCTGCCGGAAACGGAGTTGCCGCCGGCGCTGGCGGTGCTGAATCCGAACCGTCCCGATTGTCCGTATCCGGAGAAGAACCTGTGCGGCGCGGGGGTGGCCTTCAAGCTGATTCAGGGCCTGCTGCCGCGCCTGGGCTGGACGGAGGAGAAGGCGCGGCGGGTCTCGGAATCCTTCCTCAAACTGGTGGCGATTGCAACCGTGGCGGACGTGGTGCCGTTGACGGGGGAGAACCGCATCATCGTGACGCATGGCTTGCGCGGTCTGGATCAGGTGCGCAATGTGGGGCTGCGCGCGCTGCTGGACGTGGCGGGGTTCACGGGTTCGGCGGTACCCAACGCGAGGCAGGTGGCGTTTCAAATCGCGCCCCGGCTCAACGCGGCGGGGCGCATGGATACGGCGCAGACGGTGATCGAACTGTTTCTGACCGCGGATGCGGCGAAGGCTCGCGAAATGGCGAAGCAACTGCACGATCAGAACGCGGAACGCCAACTGGTGCAGGCGGAGATTGTGGACGAATGCGAGCGCCTGGCGGTGGATGCGGCGGCTTCGGCGCTGGTCTACTATTCGGCGGACTGGCATCGCGGCGTGCTGGGAATCGTGGCCAGCAAACTGGTGGAGCGGTTGCAGCGGCCGGTGTTTGTGTTGGGGCGGAACGCCGAAGACGGGCTGGCGCAGGGTTCGGGGCGGAGCATCCCGGCATTCCATCTGCTGGATGCGTTGGAATCGATGGGGGAACTCTTCGAGCGTTTCGGCGGACACGCGCATGCCGCCGGTGTGACCATGCGGGAAGAGCACGTGGGGGAGTTCCGGCGGCGCTTCGATGCCTTCGCGGCGGAGCGATTGTGCGCGGAGGATTTCCTGCGGCGGCTGGAGATCGACGCGGTGCTGGAACTGCCGGAGATCACCGAGACAGCGATCGAAGAGCTCTTCCTGCTGGCGCCGTTCGGCCACGGCAATCCGCCGCCGCTCTTCGCGGCACTGAATGTGGAAGTGGTGGGCCAGCCCACGGTGTGGAAAGAGAAGCACCTGAAGCTGACGGTGCGGCAGAAGAACCGCAATCTCACGTTCAAGGCTTGGAACTTCGCGCCGCGGGTGGGGGAGTTGTTCCCCGGTGCGCGGCTGGATGTAGCATTCAATCTGGAGGAAGACGCATGGGCTGCTGCGCGCGGGATGTCGCCGTGGGCCGCGACCTTGCGTGATTTTCGACTGGCATGAAACTGACTATTGCTCTCCTGTTGTTCGCCGCGGCCGCATTCAGCGCGCGCGAAGATGTGCTGCTCCAGGCGGACCGTGAGTTCGCGCAGGCGGCGGCTGCACGTGGCGCCGAGGGGTTCATCTCGTACTTTGCCGACGAGGTGACGCTGCTCGCCAAAGACGGCGCTCCGATCGTGGGGAAGGCATCTGCATCCGCGGTGATGCGGCGCGCCTGGGCTCTGCCCCAATACTCACTGACGTGGGCCCCGCTGCACGCGGAACTGGCCAAGAGCGGAGAACTCGGCTACACCTACGGCACCTACGAGCGGAAATTCCTGCAAGACGGTAAGCCCTTCACCGAGACCGGCAAGTACGTCACGATGTGGAAGCGGCAGCGCGACGGAAAATGGAAAGTCATCCTCGACCTGGGTAACTGAAGCTGCAATTGGGGCGGCAGAATTGACGGCAATTTGCCGCCAGACAACTCGCCGCAGTTTGCGGGTGGAGCCTTGCGGCAGAGTGCCGCCGTGGCGCCTTGTTTTGATTCAGGCCTGTTTGTATTTTGTTGCAGTTGCGGGTGGGTAACATCGGCCCGAGGCTTGCATGAGAAAAGGCTGCGCGCATCCGGCGCGCGAGTCAATCGAACGAGGATCCTTCATGAAAAATTACATAACTAGAATTGTGTCTGTTGGTATCTTAAGTGCCGCCGCGGTGCTGGCGCAGGGCCCGCTGGATCGCGGTCCCGGAGGCGCTGCTCCGGGCAGCACTTCCACCACAACTCCGCCTACCGTGGCTTCCATCGTGGCGCGGCAGGTGAGTTTTCTCACCACGCTGCTGACGCTGACTACGAGCCAGGCGGCGACCGCGACCACCATCTTCACGAACGAGTTGAACGCGATCACGCCGATCCAGACTAATATCACGACGGCGCAGACTGCGCTGGCGGCGGCCGTTAAAACCAACTCTGCCTCCACGATCGCCACGCAATCCGCGCTGATCGGCACCCTGACCGGGCAGATTGTGGCGCTGGAGGCCAATGCGGACGCCGGTTTCTATGCGCTCCTGACCACGGCGCAGCAGACCACGCTCGGGACCGTGAGCAGCGATTTCTTCGGCGAAGGACTGGGCGGCATCCATATTCCGGGAGGTGGACACTAAAAGCCCGGCAGTATTGGAACAAATCGCGGACGGCCTCCGTATGAGGGTATGGCGGAGGTGAAGTTTATGTACTGCGATCGCTGCGGCGCCAGCCTGCAAGCTCCCGCGAGGTTTTGCCCTCAATGCGGGAAACAGTTCGGCGCCGCACCTCTCCCGCAGGCGGCTTCCAGTCGTGTGGCGGGGCACGTGCGGAATCTGGCAATCCTGTGGATGGTCTACTCGGGTTACCGGCTCCTGCCTGGCCTGATGCTGCATTCGTTGGACCGGTGGGGCATTCCAATCTGCGGCGACGCGCCGTTCTTGGTGCACGACGTACTGCGGGTGGTGGGTGGCGCCCTGGTTCTCAGCGGCGTGGTGGGACTCATCGCGGGGTGGGGGTTGCTGGAACGCCGAAGCTGGGCGCGCGTGCTCCTGATCGTACTGGCCTTCCTGAGCCTGCTGCACCCGCCGCTCGGTACGGCATTGGGCATCTACACTCTCTGGGTGCTGCTGCCGGCGGCCTCTGAAGCGGAATACCAGCGCATTGCCCAAAGTTGAGCACGGGAGTTGCGGCGAGTTCCGGTCGTATTACGAGGCATGGTAGTAATTCCCGCGCGCTCGTACAATCGTTGATTCCAGTAGGTTCGAGCGATCCTCCATCGCGCCCAATCAGGTCCACCGGCTTCCAGGCTAGAAGCGGTGACACGAACCTCTTCAGTTTCGACGAGGTGAAGCGAGTTGAAGACCGATAAACGAGTGCGCATGGCGCTGTTGCCGCTTGCGTTGATAGCCCTTCTTGCCGCGACCGGGGCGGCGCAGTCTCCCAACACCGCGACGATGATCGTGGCCGTAGTGGATCGCGACGGCGGCATGGTGAAGGACGCCAAAGTGGCGGTGGTGAATACCGCGACCGGGGCCACTCGCGAGGCGGTTTCCGGGAACGAAGGCAGTGCTACTTTTTCGGCGCTCTCGTTGACGGGGACCTACGCCATCAGCGTCTCCAAGCCGGGGTTCGCCAACGAAGAGCTGAAGGATATCGCGCTTCGTTCCGGCGAGACTGCAAGTTTGCGCGTGAAGTTGCTGGTGGGCACGGCGAGGGCGGAGGTCACGGTCTTCGGCACCACCGAAGGCGTGAGCGCCGAACCGCAGATCGGGCGCCGGCTCGATAGCGAGCAGATCGGCGAGATTCCCATCCTGGGCCGCAAGGCTTCCTCCCTGCCGCTGCAGAATTCGGCGTTCCGGCCGGCAAAAGGAACGGGCGACCTCTTCGTCAACCAGACCTACGTAGTGACCGGCGCGGGTTCGCGCCGCACGACCACGACCACGCTGGACGGGGCCAACAACGATGAAGCGTGGGGACGCCAGACTGCGATCGTTGCGCTGCCGCTGACCGCCATCCAGGAACTGTCGGTTCTGTCCAACGCCTATTCCGCCGAATTCGGATGGACCGCCAGTCCGGCGCTGAACATCGTGACCAAGTCCGGCACAAACCGCCTGCACGGCGAAGAAGTCTACATGAGCCGCCCTGGCGATTTTCAAGCCAGCTCATTTTCGACGAAGGGCTTCTGTGCCCCATCCGTATCGACGTGCGTGACGCCGGGCACATTGACTTCGATCAGCCCCGTGGACATTCCGGATTCGCTGTTCCAACTCTCCGGTTCGCTGGGTGGTGCCCTGGTCCGGAACAAAACGTTCTTTTTCGCCGCGGTGGACTACACGCATCAGGACCGCACCACCACGCTTTCCAGTACGCTGCCTTCGTTCGTGCTGCCGGCAAACGGGAACCTCAACTACACGGGACACTACCGCCAGGCGCTGGCCAACTTACGGCTGGACCACAAACTCACCTCGAACCAGACGCTGATGCTGCGCTTCAACCTGGACCAGTTTCACGACGACAATCCCCAGGATGCCGTGGGCGGTACCAGCGCGCCCAGCGTGGCGCGCGAGTATGCACGCAAATCGTGGACCGGCCAGGTCAATCACACGTGGGTGCTGAGCCCGAGACTGCTGAACGAAGCGCGATTTGCCTATCTGGATGGCGACCCGGTCACGCAATGGACAGCGCCGGGACTGACCACCGCTTATACCCGCTCCGGGTCTGTGCCGTTCACGGTGGGCCAGTCGCGATTCTCCAACCTCTATGGGCGCCAGGCGCAATTTTCGGACACGCTCTCCTGGTCGCATGGCAGGCACGACGTTCGCTTCGGCGCCAACGTGATCCACCACACCTCGGGCGGCTTTGGCAGCGAACCGGGCACGGCGATTCTCGGCACCTTTACCTTCGTCAGCACGACCACTGCGCCGCTCGATCAATTGACCCTCGCCAACGTGCAGAGCTACACGCAGCCGATCAACTTCGGGATCAGCACTTACAAGCTCACGCAGTGGCTGTACTCCTTCTACGTGCAGGATAGCTTTCACGTCAGCCGGGACCTTACGCTCAACCTGGGACTCCGCTACGACCGGCAGACCCTGACCGACGCGACCAAGGACTTCTCTCCGCGGATCGGCTTTGGCTGGCATCCCAAGGGCCATTCCCGCATCGCGATTCGCGGCAGCTACAGCATGTACTACACGCAGATTCAATCCAACCTCGCGGCGAGCTACCTGGTCAGCGGGTTGGATGGCTTGACCACCTATACCGCGACTCCGGGGCAATTGGGCTTCCCCACCTGTCTCACCGGCGCGTGCCTGCCGCTGGCCTTCGATCCGAAGACGCTGGCGCCATCCCAATTGCCCGCGCGCGACATCACGGTTCAGGCGGGGCGGCGGGCATTTTACGAGGCGCAGTTCAAGAGCTACGGGCTGAATTTCGACCTGCTGCCGAACTATCCCGATCAATTCGTGAACCCTCGCAGCCAGGTGGCCTCGGTCGGCGCGGAGCATGAGATGGCACGGGGTCTATTCATCGCTTCCGACTACGTGCACCAGCATTGGTCCGACCTGGCCCGCACCGTGGATCTGAACGCTCCGTCGCTCTTCAACCGCACAGCGCCGGGACAGGTGCGCACGGTGGCCGCGGCGAATGCGACTCGTCCCATCCTGCCGGTGAATGGCGGAGTGCGGCAGGTCAATGTGCTGATGAACCTCGGCGTAGCGGATTACGACGGCTTGCAGACGCAGATTAGCTACCGGGGCAACTCGCGAATGTACGCGGGGGTGAGCTACACACTCGCTAAGGCGACCAACACCACTGAGCCCGATGGCAACGGCACCGGGAATAATGAAAGCAACATCGCCGGGTTGGGCGAGGTGGAGCGCGCGCCAAGCTTTCTCGATCAGCGCCATCGTGCGGTGATCACGTTCAGCTACCGCTTCCCGCTGAACATCACGGCCGGGAGTGTGACCCAACTCGCCTCGGGACGTCCGTTCAACGCCGTTACGGGGGTGGACAACAACGGCGACGGTGTCAACAACGATCGTCCCGTGATCAATGGCCAGGTGGTCAGCCGCTCGGCGTTCCGCAGCACGTCAACTTCAGACGTGGGGATCTTCGTGGAGAGCCGCATCAAATCTTCGGAGCACACCACGATCCTGCTCCGCTTGGAAGGTTTCAATCTGCTCAATCACGCGAACATTCTTGGACGAGCACAGACGACGTACGGCGACACGGGGACGGTGAACCAGACGTTCGGGCAACTCGCGGCGGTTGGGACGTCGACGAGTGCTAGCCCGGCGTTCGCTAACATCGATCCGCCAAGGATGCTTCAGCTTCAGGCGCGATTCATATTCTGATCGCAGGGGCGGGCTGGAACCCGCCCTGTGTACCTCCGTAGCTGCGTCACTCGCCCGCAATCCCGCCTTGCTGCAAACTGTTTTGAGGATTTCTCGAATATTCTGCGCAACTACCCCTCCCTTCCGCGCTACCTAAGATAGGAACCGCAAAACCTCGCAATGGAATTCTGAGGCACGGCCTTTGCCGAGCCGGTTGTACCGCGCATGCCGCGGCGACTGTTGGGCGGGGTGCATCAGGCGGTCAGTCCGGAAGCGCTCATTGGTATCTTCCGGTCCCGCACGGGTGTCGTCCCAGAGCGGAATAAGGAATCTAAAATTTATGAAAAAAATCTCATTGGCAACGGTGTGCGGTGCGGCGATGTTTGCAGCTTCCTTGTTTGGCGCGACTCAGGGTCCGGCCGCCAAGTCCGCGGCAGAGCAGCAACTCACGGAGCGGTACCGCCTCACCACGGTGAGCCGGAGCGGCGAGATTGTCTCCGCTGGCAGCGTCCTGTTGTTGCAGAAGCACGGGTTACTCGTCTACAGCATCTCCAATCCCATGGCGCCGCAGAGCACCTACAAGAACGGCAAGATCAGCCGGAATCCGCTCGGAGGCAAGGCGTTCGGGCGCGATCTGATCAACGTGATGAAGATCCCGGGAACTTCTGTGGACATCGATCAACGCACGCTGGTGGCCGGCGCGAGCCTTTGGGTGACCAAAGTGGACATCCAGAAAGATGGCGTGGTGCTCAAACTGTACGCCGCGCCCGAAGGCGGAGCCCTCTATTACGGGAGCCTGAAGGTGCCGTTTTCCAAGAATTCAGTCCCGGAGGCGGATCAGTTACTGGCCATGGTCGGTGAAGTCCTGGCGGTGCAGACGGAACAAACTGCGCCGGTGACGGCCACGGAGGCTGCGCCAGTTGCCGCTGCGGTCGCGCCGGCCCCTCCGGCGGAGCAGTTAGTGGCCGCAACGCCGACGATTTCGCTGGGACTCAGCATCGATCAGGTTGTCGCAATGATCGGGGCTCCGGACCGCAGGGCGGACCTGGGCACGAAGCAGATCTACTCCTACAAGGACATGAAGATCATCTTCGTAGACGGAAAAGTCTCTGACATTCAGTAGCGGAAAGCGGCGGCAAGAGCGAGTTCAGCTGGGAAAAGAGGCAGACCATGAGAAGAGTTTCAGTGGCGCTGGTTTTCGTGCTTGGAGTGTTGTGCCCGACCATAACCCGGGCGGCGGAGAAGTTCCCGGAGCAGAAAGCCAAACTGGAGCAGCAACTGAAGGCCGCGTACGTTCCGACCACGGTGGTTCGCAAAGCGGTGGACAAGCCGGGAACCGTACTGCTGCTGCGGAAGGCGGAACTGAAGGCGGTGCCGGCGAATGCGCCCGCTTACTACGACAACGTTCT
>CAIRBY010000093.1 GCA_903876865.1 uncultured Acidobacteriia bacterium | reverse complement strand
GGCGCGGCCGGGTTTTCGCGCCGGGGTGGAACAGTGTTTCGTTCCGTGATGGGAATACGGCCTGTTGTCTTGTTCCGTGCCCTCCGCCGGCTCCCGGTGCAGCCTGGCTGCGCACGTCATATCACTTTGTTTGCAGCGAGTTGAGTGGTGGCGGCGAGAATGGCACGCGTCTTGCATTGATCAGGCCGTCACCACGACGTAAAGGAAATACACAAAATGAGCGCAGACATCATCTTCGTAATTCGCAACGCCAGCCTACAGGGCTCCACCGTAAAGTCTCTCCGCAACGAACTCCGCGGGCTGGTTGCCCCGGGACGCAAGCTGACTCTCCATATGTCGGGAGTAGAGAGCGTGGATACGCAGGGAGCCGGAGTCATCCTCGAGATCGCCCGCAAACTGCGCGAAATGGGTGGCAGCGTCAGACTGGTCGGCTTGCAGGGCAAGGTCGTCGCCTTCTTCGAACTGCTCCGCATGCACCGCAACATTGAAATCTACGGATCGCACTCTGAAGCGTTTGCTCTCGCCGGCAGCATGACCGCCGCCGCATAAGCAATCGGAAAAGGACCAGACCAACATGGCACGAGCCACCCACTTCGCAAGCAGCAACGAACGGCCCCTGTGGATGCCCGGACGCGGCGTTCGTATGCGGACCGCGATCCGCAAAGCGGCATCGCGACTCCGGCAGGCCGCTCCCCTCGCGCTGAAGCGGGCGGTGGATGTGGTGCTTTCCGGCGGTGGTCTGCTGCTGGCGGCTCCCGTCTTCGCGGTGATCGCAATCCTCATCAAACTCGAGGATGGCGGACCGGTACTCTTCTGGCAGCAGCGCGTCGGACAGCGCGGCCGCGTATTCCGTTTTCCGAAATTCCGTTCCATGGTAGTGGATGCGGAGGCCCGCCTGGCGCAGTTGCAAGCGCTCAACGAGCATGGGGCTCCCGGCATCACCTTCAAAATGAAATCCGATCCGCGCGTCACCCGCGTGGGACGCCTGTTGCGCCGCTCCTCCCTGGATGAACTTCCCCAGGTATGGTGCGTGCTGCGCGGCGACATGTCTTTGGTTGGACCGCGGCCGGCGCTGCCCCGCGAAGTGGCTCGTTATAAAATGGCCGACCGCCGCCGCCTGGATGCGATTCCCGGCCTGACCTGCATCTGGCAGGTGAGCGGACGCGGCAACCTGCCCTTCCCGATTCAGTGCCAGATGGACGCCGAGTACATCGAAAAGCAGAGCCTGACCACCGATATCCGCATCCTGGCGGCCACCGTGCCCGCCGTCATCACCGGCAAGGGAGCCCACTAGTTCCATGAACGCCTGTATCGAGCAAGCCGCCACAGTTCGACGCCGCCTGCAGATGCACCGGGCCCTGCGCACCGCGCGCAGCCGCTCGCTGGCGTTCGTCACCCGCGTTTCCGCTGCCCTGCTCCTGGGCGCCCTCGCCCCCGCGATGCTGCTGGCCCGCCTCCTGGGAGCGCGTGTAGCCAGCGAGCGCCGCAGCGGACAGCGCGGACAGTTCTTTAACGTATATACGCTCGTGAAGCGCAACGGACAGCCGCTGCCCGTAGCCGCCAACTGGCCCCGCCTGCTGAACGTCGCGCGCGGCGAAGTCTGCTGGGTGGGTCCGGAAGCGAAGCAGCCCGCCGCGGTGGATTTCAAACTGGAACAGAGCCGCCGCATCGCCGCCGTGAAGCCTGGCCTGGTGTGCAGTTGGTGGGTCCGGCAGCGCACCAACGTCGCTTACGCCACCCAGGCGGAGACGGACTTTCAATACGTGGATTCGCACTCCCTCAAAGCCGATCTGGGAATTGGGGCGCGCGCCCTGCTGGCCATGGCCTACGGCCGCCCCGGCAATGACTTTACCGAACAGACCACGATTCTGGGCCTGCCGCTCGACAACCTCACGCTGGCCCAGGCCGCCGAAGAGATTGTCCGCCCGGCCACCACAACGCGCCAGGTGAGCTTCGTCAATGTGGATTGCGTCAACGTCAGCTGCCGGGACACGGAGTATCGCCTGATCCTGCGCTCGAGCGCCTTGCGCCTCGCCGATGGAATCGGCTTGCGCGTGGCCGGCAAACTGCTGCGCTCCGAGGTCCGCCAGAACGTCAATGGAACCGATCTCTTCCCCGTGCTCTGCACCCTGATGGCGGAGCGCGGCCTGAGCATTTACCTGCTGGGCGGGCGCCCGGGCGTGGCGGAAGATGTAGCGGCGCGGGTGAGCGCGAGCAATCCCGGGTTGAAGATCGCGGGCACGCGCAACGGCTATTTCGCGGCCTCGGAAGAAGCGGCGGTGATCGCGGAGATCAATGCCTCCGGCGCCGATGTGCTGCTGGTGGCCTTCGGCGCGCCCTTGCAGGAAAAGTGGATCCGCCGCAACCAGCACCGCCTCCGCGTCCGCTCCGCGCTCGGCGTGGGCGGGCTGTTCGATTTTTACTCCGGCCGCACCCCGCGCGCACCCCAGTGGCTGCGCGAACTCGGCCTGGAATGGAGCTTCCGCCTCTATCAGGAGCCGGGCCGTATGTGGCGCCGCTACCTGCTGGGCAACGTCGTGTTTTTGACCCGGGTGATGGCGGCGAAGTTCTTCGGCGCGTATCGCAGCCCGGATGGCAATCAGCGTGCACTACCAGTGTTACCGACCGGGCAATCAAGCACGTAATGGAACAGGTGAAAACGATATGAACGCGATTCTCTGGATGAAATCCGGCACTCAGCCGATGGCGCAGGTTCTGGATCGTCCTCTGATACAGCACATTGTGGAACAGATCGTGGAGCGCGGCATCCGCCACATCACCCTGCTGCACGCGGGCTGCGGGGCGGAGGTAGCCGGGTTCCTGGGCAACGGCGAACGCTGGGGCGTGGCGATTGAAACGCGCGTCGCTCCCGGCGCTGTCACGGCGGCGGATTTCGCGGCTGCCTGCGGGAACCAGGAAGGCGAACTGACCCTGCTCGGCAATGCCGCCCGCCTGGGCTTTCTGCCCCATTTCGGACCGGAATCCAGCGCCTGGAATACGCTCTTCTTCGATGAAGAAGAGGGCGTCGGCTCCTGGAGCGGCTGGGCTGTCATGGATTCGGCGTCTCTGCCCGATTTCGCCGGGCGCATCGCCGCGGGCGCGGACTGGCGCAGCGCGGTGCGCGAGAGCGGCATCTGCACCAAGAAAGTGTTTCTGGACCGTCCCAGC
>CAIRBY010000092.1 GCA_903876865.1 uncultured Acidobacteriia bacterium | reverse complement strand
CGGGAGGCTGCTGCCATACCCGGACCAGCAGAAGAACGCGGTGCTGATTCTGGCCGCGTCGCAGCCCGACCAGGTGGCGCTGGAAATGAACATGGGCGCGGAGGCGGGCTATCGCGGCGTGTTCACTTACGCGCTGGTGAAGACGCTGCGGAATGCGGCGATGCACGAGAGGGTCGATGAACTCTTCCGCAAGCTGCGCGCTTACATGGGCATGGAGCGGCAGGAGCCGGTGGTCTCCGGGAAGGGGCGGCTGGAGAAGGACCTGTTCGGGCAGCAGGCGATCGCGGCGAGCAGCATCCACGCGATCGTGCGTGCACGGAGCGGAGTGACGGTGCAGTTGGATGGCGGGATCGCTAGCGGGATACGCGAAGGGTGCGTGCTGAAGCGCGATCGCTCTGAGTCCGGGGGCGCGGAGAGCGGCGGCGCGGCGGTGCGGCTGCGCGTGAAGCAGACGGTGGAGCTGAATTCCTCGGTGGCAGAAGTGGTGGATGGCGCGGGCGCGGAGCGGATTCAGAAGGGCGACCGGTTTCTGGTGGAGGCGTTCGCGGCGCCGCCGGGTCCGCCGTTCCGCGTCTATCTGCCGGCGAGGTCGTTTGCCGCGGAGGAGTTGCTGCGCATGGCCGCGGCGGTGCGGGACGAGGTGGTGAAGGCGGGCGCGGTGTGGGTGGAGCCGAAACTGGCGGAGCGTCCGGAGGAGCAGGTGTTGCCGACACACACGCTGCTGTGGAACGGGTCCACGTGGCAGCTGTTCGGCGGGGGCGCGGCGATGGATTTGGGGGCTGCGGTGAGCGGCGCAGCGGTGCTGGCAAAGATTGCCAATCCGCGGCAGGCGCGGGTGTTGCTGCAGGCTCCGCCGGCGAACGAACTGCTGGCGAAACTCGGGATCGGCACGGGGGAGACGGCGGCGATCGAGGTTGTACGGTCGGCCGCGGCGGAGGCTGTGTATTTGCTGGCGGGGGCGCTGCGGGGCGGGGAACTGGTCTACTTCTGGTGGCGTACGGAGAAGACGGGGGAGCAGTTTCCGCTGCTGAGTACGCCGGTTGCGAGCGGAGATCCGGCGGTGGCGGAGAAGTTGAGGGCGGATGTGCGGACGCTGGCGCGGGTGGCGGGGTGGCTGACGCTGAGCGCGGCGGGCGAACTGGATCCGCCGTTCCCTTACCGGTTGGCGCTGAAGCGGGTGGGGGGCGACGGGCGGATCGCGGGCAAGGATGTGAGGGAGGGTGAGGAGTACAAACTGTATCTGCGGGGCGAGCGCGCGACGCTGGACGCGCTGCTGCAGGCGAGCGACCCGAAGCAGGGTCCGGTGAAGCGCTACATCTATGTGGGCATCACGGATAGCGCGGGTCGCGGCCAACTGATCTTCCCGGAGCCGGGGGCGGGGAATCAGGCGAACCGCTTCCCGGTGGTGGAGCAGGATCCGGCGCGGGGGGCGCTGCTGCCGGAGGAGATTGCGCTGACGCGGAATGCGGCGGACCTTAAGGTGACGCCGCCCTTGGGCACGGACCATTATTTCCTGCTGGTGAGCGCGACGGCATTATCCGATCCGGAGGTGCTGAGTTTCGAGGGCGCGTACCGGCCGGTGGAGGCGGGGCAGAGCCGTGGCGGGGGTGCGGCGGACGCTTTGACGCAACTGCTGCGGGGGATTGGCGATACGCGGTCGGCGCAGCGGGTGCTGAATCCGGCCACGTGGTCGATCGAGCACCTCCTGATCCGGAGTTTGAGTAAGTAAGATATCGGCGCCGGCGGCGAATATTCCGGGTTTTTCTTATTCCAGTGCGGTATTCTCCATAGTGAATGGATGCTTACACGGAGCAGACACTGATTCACATAGGGGTCGGCGTGGTGCTGACCTTCCTGCTGCGCCAGTTGTTTCTCAAACTCCGGCCGGAGCCGTTTCTGGCGTATTGGTCGCTCTACTGGTGTGCCTTCAGCGTGTATCTGGGAATCGCGCTGCTCTATTTGAGGACTCCGCCGCCGCTTGCGGGCTGGCGCGGCCTGCTGAATGCGGCGGGGCTCTTTCTGTGGGTCTTCCAGCCGGTGCTGATGCTGCTGGCCGGAATGGCGTTGGGTGCGCGGCGGCCTTCGCGGCGGACGGAGATTCGAATTCTGACGGCCTGCATCGGCGGGGCCGCGGTCGCGGCGAGCGCACTGTTCGCGACGGGCACGCCGATTGCCAGCGTGCCGCTGCTTTCGCCTCTCCGTTTCCTGGTGCATGCCGGGACGCTGACATACTTTGTGTGGGCGTTTGCGCGCTCCGGGCCGCGCGTGCAGGCGATTGGCGGGCGGGTGACGGTGCTGTGCTGCGGGGGTTATGCGCTCCATATGCTGGTGCATAGCCTCTCTCTGTTCGGGGTTCCGATTTACAGCGGACTCACCTCCCCGAACGCGGCGGTGGTGGCGACGCTGTTGCCGCTGGGCATGGCGGCGGGGGTGGTGCTGAGCGTGATCGAGGAGGCGCGGACCGCGACGCAGGAGGCGCGCGAAAGCGACCGCCGTTTCCGCGCGCTGCTGGAAGATATCCGGATGGCGGCGCTGATGCTGGACCGGGAGGGCAGGGTCACGTTCTGCAACGACCATCTGGTGCGGATTCTGGGCTGGAAGCGGGAGGAGATCGTGGGCCGGAACTGGTTCGACGAATTCGTTCCCGAGCATGTGCGCGAGTGGACCAAACAGCAGTTCAGCGAATTCATGGCGGTTGGGACGTACCCTCCGCAGCACGAGAATTTTGTGCTGACGCGGGACGGGCGGCAGCGGCTGATGCAGTGGAGCAATACGCCGCTGACGGACAAGGCGGGGCGGATGGCCGGCACCTCCAGCCTGGGGCACGACCTGACCGAGCAGCGGCAGATGGAAGAGAGTTTCCGGCAGGCGCAGAAGATGGAGAGCGTGGGGCGGCTGGCGGGAGGGGTGGCGCACGATTTCAACAACCACCTGACCGTGATCAACGGCTACTGCGACATGGTGCTGGCGCGCTTGAGCGAAACGGACCGCAATCGCGAGATGGTGCAGGAGGTGCGTTCGGCCGGGGACCGCGCCAGCGCCCTGACGCGGCAACTGCTGGCCTTCAGCCGCAAGCAGGTGCTGACGCCGGTACCGCTTTCCTGCAACGACGTGGTGCGGGGCACGCTGGGGATGTTCCGCCGCCTGGTGCGCGAAGAGATCGCGGTGCGGGAGGTGCTGGCGGAGGATTTGGGCACGGTGCTGGCGGACCCGGGCCAACTGGAGCAGGTGTTGATGAACCTGGTGGTGAATGCCAACGACGCCATCGAGGGCGCCGGCACCATCACCATCAGCACCGCCAATGCGACTTTGGACGAAGCCTGGGTGGAGACCCATCCGGATGCGACGCCGGGCGAGTACGTGATGCTGGCGGTGAACGACACGGGGCACGGCATGGACGAGGCCACGCGGCGGCAGATTTTCGAACCGTTTTTCACCACGAAATCCGTGCACAAGGGCACGGGTTTGGGGCTGGCGACGGTCTATGGCATCGTGCGGCAGAGCGACGGCACGATTGTGGCGAGCAGTGAAAAGGGAAAAGGCTCGCTGTTCCAGGTCTTTCTGCCCCGGGTCTACGCGCCGGCAGTGGGTGCGCTGCCGGAAGAGCGGGAAGTGGAGGATCTGCAGGGAGACGAGACCATCCTGGTGGTGGAAGACCATGCGCAATTGCGGCGCATGGCGGTGGATGTGCTGGCGGCTTCCGGCTACGAGGTGCTGGAGGCGGAGAGCGG
>CAIRBY010000091.1 GCA_903876865.1 uncultured Acidobacteriia bacterium | reverse complement strand
TGGCCGGAACCGCCGGCCGTTCCGGGGTCTGGGCCCGTACCGCCCCCGTCACAAGGCAAGCCGCCAGTGTGAGTGCTGCGATTCGGTGGTGAGAGCAAATCCGTGTGACCAACTGGCCCTCCTAAGACGGTGAAGCTCCGTGTAACTAGCAATCGTACTGGATTATAGCCCCGCGCGCGGCAGGAAAACCGCCGATTTCATAGCAATATGCCTTCCGGCGCAGGTTACCCCGCACCTGCAAGCCGACGCCACTACGGAAATCGAATCGAGCTATCATACGTGAGCGGACGCATTCCCGAATCCTCAATCGGGATGCCGTGCGCCGTCGTAACTTACCAGGAACCTGGCGGAGATGAGTAGACAATTCGGCAAGTACCGCATCGAGAACGAAGACCGCGATCTGCTTCGGCGGAGCGCTTCAGGCAATGTCTTCCGCGCGTACGATTCCACGTCGAGCCACCCCTTCCCGCTGGCGATCCAGGTTCTGAGCCGGGTACAGGATCCGGCTGTGCGGCAGAGAGTGGAATTGGGAAGCCGGACCGCCCTCGCCCTGAACCATCCCAACATCATCCGGGTCTTCGAGTTTCAATGGCAGGACGAGATTCCCTTCCTGGTCATGGAACTCCTCAAAGGGGAGTCGCTCGACCGCGCCGTAAAGAGCGGCAAGGCCGGGGGCGAGCCGCTCCGTCTGCACGAAAAGGTCGACCTGCTCCTACAGATCGCTAAGGGTGTGGAGCATGCGCACTCGGCCGGCATAGTCTGCCGGGAGTTGAAGCCGGCCAACATTCAACTCCTGCCCGATCGCACGGTCAAGCTGATGGACCTCGGGGCCACGCCCCTGGTAGACGAGGAAGGGCAATGGCGCAACCGGCAAGGCGAAATCGCCGGCACGTTGCTCTATCTGGCGCCGGAACAACTGGCTGGCGGGAGTGCCGACGCGCGCACGGACATCTTTGCGTTCGGGGTCATCTGCTATGAGTTGCTCTCCGGGAAGCATCCTTTTGCCGGTCCCGATTCGGGAGCGGTGATTCACAACCTCACCTGTTTTGACCCGCCCGCGCTCTCGTCCCTGGTAGCGGAATGCCCTGAAGCGCTGAATGCTCTGGTGGCGAGCCTGCTGATTAAGGATCGCGGGCGGCGCCCCGTCCGCATGGACGAGGTGGTGCAGGGACTGCTCTCCATTCGCCAGCGCCTGCGGGCGGAGAGGGCGGGTTTATTGGCGGGACAGATCCAGCCCCTGATCGAAGCCGGCGAGACCAAACTGGCGAGGGAGACGATTCACAGCGTTCTGGAGTTGCAACCTGAGAACGCGGAAGCCCGGATCTGGCGGGAGTATCTGACCGCCCAAACGCCGGGCGAAACCGCGGCCACCGGGGCGAGTGTTCGGGACCCCATCCCGGAAACCGCGAACCGGCAGGCGGAAGTGGCCCGGGAGCGGGCGGAACTGCTCGCCTCCCATCGACTCGCCATCGAGGAGGCGCTCTCGGCCGGAGACTGGAGTGGCGCCAGAAGCAAACTCGACGAGGCGCTCGGCCTGTTCCCAGACGAGCCCACGCTGGCCGAGTTCCCGCCCCGGATTCAGGCGGCGGAGCGGCAGGCCGCTCTGGCACGCCTGCAGGCTGAAATCGCTGCCAGTTTCGCCAGCATGGATCTGCTTCAGGCAGAGACCCAACTCTCTTCCACGCGAGAGATGTTCTTCGGCGACCCGACCTGGCACAGACTCTGGCAGGAACTCGAAATCCGCCGCGCCTATCAGGATGGCCTCGCTGCGGCCCGGCACTCCATCGATAGCTGCGACCTAAGCGCGGCGCGGGAGATTTTGGGGGCGCTGCTCACGGACGCGCCGGACCGTCGCGCGGCCGAGTTGCTGACCGCTGTGGGGGAGATGGAGCGGAAGCGCCCGGCTCAGGATGTGCCGCCCGTTCGGACTCCGGAGGCGGCACCCACGCGCCTGGCGCCGGAAGAGTCGCCCGTTGTGCAGGGGCGGGAAGGCGTAGCGAAACTGGCGCTGTGCCGGGATTATCACGGAGCCATTCACCTGTTGCAGCAACTTGAGGCGGAGTCGCTCCCCGCGGGCGGGGCCGCAACCAATCGTGCTGCTGCGCAAAGCCCGGAAGAGCGTCTCCGCCTGGCGCTGGAAACGGTCTCCGCCCGGCGCAAACAGGGAACAGACGGAAGCGGCAACCTTCACATGGACGCCACACCGGAGCTGGCGGCAAAACTGGTGCGTGAGGGCGATTTTCGCGGAGCCATGGAGGTGCTGCGGCGGCTGGAACGGGGCGCGATTACTCCGGATGGGGTGCATCCTGGCGCGACGGTGCCGCCACCCGACCGTTCCGCGGAGGAGCGGGCCCGCAACGCGCTCTTCATGCATTCCGCCAAAGACGCTCCCGCCGGATTCGGTCCTGCAGGGGGAAAATCTCCCTTGGGCCATCTCCCGCAACCGCGTTCCCTCCCACTGCCACCGGAGCGAGTGCGAACGCTGGTCATGCTGGGTTCGGGGCTTGGGGTGGGTCTATTGATTGTCGCTATCCTGTGGTGGTATCTGCCGGTCCAGATCGTACCTGTGCCCGCCGCTCTCACTTTCCATCAGGAGTTCGGGCGGGTGTCCGACGCGCAGACGGTCTCGTGGGAACCCAAAGGTCTGGATTTCGGGGTAGCGGCCAAGCCGGTCTGGCTCCAAGCCACGAAGACACCCAATGGGGTTCGCGTCGCCATCGCCAAAGCTGGGCTCAACCCCGGTGCGCACGCCGGCACGGTAAGTATCGACTTTCGATCCGGCCGGATTCGCAACCGGCAAATCACGATTCCGGTGACGGCGGATGTGACGATCGGTGCGGTCCCCTCACGCCTCGCGTTCACGTACCGGCGCGGCGGGTCGGCGCCCGCCACTCAGTTTGCGATTGTCGCGGGCGCGAACATCCTGACTGCAACGAGCACCGCCAAGTGGTTGAACGCGGTGGTCACAAAGGCGGGGGAGAACGCCGCGGTCCGGATCTCCGTCGCGCCTGGGGCGCTGCCGGTGGGGGAGCATCAGGCGGAAGTTCGACTGAAGGATTCGAGCGAGGCGGAGTGCCTCCTGACGGTCAACCTGACGGTGACGAACTCCCGCAGCCAGTGAAGACTCCGCCAGTGGCCGGATGCCGGCCTGCCACCACCGCTAAGCGCCGAAGAGGGTTGATCGACCCAATCCGGTAAAGGGAGTGCCGTGGCTCCGCCGGCTCGACTCGTGGGATCGCCGAATGCCGGGGCGATCTTCGCGGTTAAGTTCGCCCTGCCTCGGACTGCTGGCAACCGGGCTCAAGCCATTCCCTCGAGCCCGGGCAACTGCGGGATGACTTCCGGAGTCCGGAGGCTCCCGTATGGTCCGAATACTCAAATCCCTGCACTTCTTTGCCATCACCGTCATCGGACAGAGGTCGCGGACGAAGGCTCTCCGTGTGTGCACCGATCTCTGCGGCCGCTGCTCGTCTCCAGTTCGAACTTGTCTCTCGGGCAGTATCCCATTGGGGCCGTTGCCATCGGGCCGAGGTGCACTCCAATTGAACTGGCAGGGAGCGGGACCATGCCAGAGAGCGTCCCGGGCGCCGCGCCGGAGGTGGAGAGGGGCTGGGCCGTGAACGACTCCCAGGCCTCCGGCCCACCTGCGGATAGTGAAAACCTCGTCGCGGTTCTTAGGCGCATGACGTCACGTCGTCTTCTCCGAATTCTGCCCCCGCGCGGCGCCAGGTATCGCGGTGCTGCAATCCTGCCTGGCGCGGCAGTGCGATCGCCTTGGCGTCGGGCCCGGGGCAACCTTCGACTGGTCGCTTGCCAGAGTTCACCAGTCTGGGGACTTTCGTTTTAGCGCCCAGACAGCGCTCGGCGCTGCACTACTCGAGCAGGCATCTGGGACACAGACCGTCCACCGCGCCGACGGTCAACAGGTTGCCGCACTCGGGACCATGGCCGGATGCGCTCATCGCAGGGGCCCCGAAGTCTGAATCAAGAACTCGGACGCAATCGTTACCCGTGGATAAGCTCTCTGGACGAGTCGCGGTTGCAGAAACAGGAGTTTCGGAGTCTGTGACCTGTTAATATCCTGACAGGAGCTTTCGGGTGGCGCAAGGAAACGAACCTGAGAACCTCAACAGGCGCTTTCCCACCACGAGGTGGACGATGATTTCCGCGGCGGGTGGCGGGGACAACGGTTCCGCCCAGGCTATGAACGACCTCTGCGCGGCGTACTGGTCTCCAGTCTATGGGTTTATTCGCCGGAAGGGACATTCGCGGGAGGAATCCGAAGAGCTTACGCAGGAGTTCTTTGCCCGCATGCTGGAACATGGCGGCCTGACAGCGGCGGACCGGCAACGCGGCAAGTTCCGGTCGTTCCTGCTGGCATCCGTGTCCAATTTCCTGGCAAACCAGTGGGATCGGGCGACCGCACGGAAACGCGGCTCCGGCGTCCCGACGCTGCCACTCGATTTCCCGGTGGGTGAAGAACGGTTCAACCGCGAGCCTTGCAACGGGGTCACGCCCGAAACCCTCTTCGAACGGCAGTGGGCTTTGACGCTGCTGGGTCGCGTTCTGGATCGCTTGCGCGATGAGCATGAGCGTAAGGGGCAAGGCGCGCTGTTTGCCCGCATGAACGGATTCCTGACCGGAGAACAGGAGCGCGGCTCCTATGAAAGCATGGCTCTCGATCTGAAGATGTCGGAGGGCGCCGCCAGAACCGCCGTTCACCGGCTCCGGCACCGCTACGCGGAACTGGTTCGGGAGGAAATCAAGGCGTTGGTGAGCGACCCCAATGAAGTCGAAGGGGAGATCCGGTGTTTGCTGGACGCCGTCGGACGTGCGTAACTTTCGCGACGGATCGCTTTAGTAGCCAGGTGAGGTCACGATGAACGAAGCGGAGCTTTGCCCACGTTGTGGCAGCCGATTGAAAGCCGGCGGCGACCTGGACCTTTGCGCGCGCTGTCTGCTGGCTGCCGCACTGGAACCGCCGGCGCCGCACCCCCCCGCCGACCTGCCCGCTGCCGGACAGCAGATCGGCGCCTACCGTTTAGTCCGCCTGCTCGGCGAGGGCGGAATGGGCATGGTGTTCCTGGCCGAACAGGAGGAGCCGATCGCCCGCCAGGTTGCGCTGAAAGTGATTAAGGTGGGGATGGATACCCACGCCGTATTGGCGCGGTTCCAGTCAGAGCAGCAGGCGATTGCCTTGATGGACCACCCGAATATCGCGAGCGTATACGAGGCGGGGGCTACGGCGGAGGGGCGGCCGTTCTTCGTGATGGAGTTTGTGCCGGGCCTTCCCATCACCGATTACTGCGACCAGCGCCGGCTCAACACCCGCCAGCGGCTGGAACTCTTCCTCAAAGTTGCGAATGCAGTCCAGCACGCACATCAGAAGGGCATCATTCACCGCGACCTGAAGCCTTCCAATATTCTGGTGATGGACTTCGACGGCGAGCCCGTCCCCAAGATCATCGATTTCGGACTCGCGAGGGCTACGGATAAGAAGACGGCGGAGCAGACGCTTTTTACGGAAGTGGGCGTCTTGATCGGCACCCCCGAATATATGAGCCCGGAGCAGGCTTCTTTGGGAGTGCGGGACGTTGACACGCGCACCGACATCTATTCCCTCGGCGTGTTGCTTTATGAGTTGCTGGTGGGCGCGGTTCCGTTCGCCTCCAATGATCTGCGGGCGGCGGGATACGACGAGATCCTCCGGATTCTGCGCGAAGACGATCCTCCCAGGCCGGTGATGCGGTTCGACTCGCTGGGGGATGGGGCCGATCAGGCCGCGGCGTGCCGGGCTACGGATTCGAGAGGCCTGCGCCGGGAATTGCGCGGCGACCTCGAGTGGATCACGCTGAAAACTCTGGAGAAGGACCGTTCCCGCAGATACGCCACTGTCGCGGACCTGGCTGTGGACATTCGGCGCCAGTTGGCGGGGGAACCGGTAGCCGCGGCGCCTCCGGACCCGATCTACCGCCTGCGCAAGTTCGCCGGACGTCACGCGCTGCAACTTGCCGCGGCCTCCACGGTCTTCCTCGCGCTGCTCGCGAGCCTGGCACTCAGCACGGCCTACTATCTGCGGTCGGAGTACGAGCGGGAGAGCAGTGAACGACGGCATTACACGACGTACCTTGGCGCGGCGGAAGAACTCCTGCTCCAGAGACAAGCGGCGCCGGCTCGGGAACTGCTGCTGGCGTGCGCGCCGGCGATGCGGAATTGGGAGTGGCGCCACCTGTGGTCGCAATCGGAGTCCGGTAGCGCCGGTCTACTGCGGCGTGTCGAGGAACCAATCGAGACGATGGCAGTCGCCGCGCGCGGAGGCGCGGTCGCGCTCGGTTTCGGCACGGGGATAGTAGAGGTGGTCAGGCCGGAGGGTACGGTCGCTCAACGCTGGCAAGCCCACCAGGGCGCGGTGCGCGGCCTGGCGTTCAGCCCGGACGGCACGCAGTTGGCGAGCGTGTCGGGCGACCCAGGGGGTGGTCCCGCAGTCCGGGTCTGGGAAGTCTCTGCGAGCCGTTTGATCGCAGAGTTGCCAGCCCCGTTCCAGGTATCCTCGGTCGCCTATAGCCCTGGCGGCCGGCTCATCGCGGCAGGGTCCATGGATGGCGACGCCATTGTCTGGGAAGCCAGCGGGAGAACCCGGCTGTTTACGGTACGAACGGGCCAGCCGGTGGACGGAGTGGATTTCGCGCAGGACGGCAGCGCGCTAGTGACGACCGGGAGAGGGTTGGCGCAACTCTGGTTTGTTCCCAGTGGAAAGCTGCGCCGTTTGTACCGGGGTGCTGCGGTGGCAACGTTCAGCGGCGGCGGGGTACTGGCCATAACCGCGGCCGCCGGCAGTACGGAGGCACGCATCCGGCATGCGCGCGCGGATCAGATCCGGGGGGTATTGCACACCGCCTCGGCAATTGTCTCCGCCGCATTTTGCCCGCGCAGGAGCCGTGTGGCCCTCGCCACCCGGACTGGTGGCCTGGAGATCTGGAGCACCGATTATTACGAGCATCTGGTCACGCTTCACGCCGGCCCCGGCATCCGGCAGTTGCGGTTTACCGGCGAGGGGCGGATGCTGGTCGGTTTGTACGAGAAGGAAGTCCGGGTCTGGGATACTCAGGCCGCGATGCCTCCGCCGGAGGTGCGTCCCGGAGTGGAGGAAGGCTCGTCATCGGCGCCATCCGTCTGGAGCATTTTCCGGAAGATGCTGGCCGGTGGCATCGCCGTCCTCCTGGCAGGCGGAGCGTTGTGCGCCGCCCTGTTCCGCCGCCGCGCATGGCGGGCGGCAATCGACAACCGGCTAAGGCGGATTCCAGTAACCGGCGCCTCGCTTCGGGCGGCCCGCGCCGGCCGGTGGGCGGCGCGAATGATCGGCGCTCTTTTGGCGATCTTCTTTGTAGTCATGGCGATTGGCGAAGCCATGCCGCGGCCCTCTCACGACGACATACGCTATGCCATCAGTTTTGCCGGATTCTGGCTTATGGGGGCCGGCCTGATACTCGCCTGCATCTGGGAGGCTTGGGGAGGATTGTGCGCACTCGCCGGATACGCGCTCTTCGTTTCAGTGATGCCACTCGCAGCGGTTAACCCCTTCTTCCTGACCGTTGCCGCATTGAGCATCCTGCACCTGGCGTGCTGGCTGCGGCTTCGGATTGAGCACGCACGGGGGGCCCCGTAACGTTTTCGGGCGTTTTCTTTACTTCAGCATGAGAACTCATGCGTCAGGAGGCGCGTTGCCAGTGGGAGTGACAGTACGCTCGGCTATATTTGGGGTGTTTTCGCCGCTTGTCTTTATTCTCGGAGCGGAACCTTTCGAGGTACGCGGCGGGAATTCGTGGAAAGAAGTAGTGGCTGGGTGCGTCGCCATGGCGCTATACCTCGCCCTTTGCCAGTTTCTGGTGGCGCGTAACGCCCGTTCGGAGGGGAGCCCTCGTGCCGCATGGCCATCGCTTTTTGTCGCGATGATTGCCCCATTGGCTGTTGCGTTTCTCGCCATCGCCGTCTTGGAGAGGCCGGGCGTGGTTCTTGCCCAGGGCATCCCCATGGTATTCTCCGGCTGCAGCGGTTGCCTGGCCGGAGCGCTCATCGCACGATGGGCGCCGGAGTGGCCGGGCGCTCCCGCGGAGAACGTCATGGCCGCATGCCGGATCGCGCAGCGAGTGAACGTAAGCCTGATGATCCTGGTGGCCGTTCTGCTGTACTTCGTGATCGCGCCAATCATTGCAATAGACACGGCGCCGGGAGCCACGCCGAAATCGGCCGCTCGCGGCTTGGTGGTGATCGCCGTGTTCCATCTGCTGCTTGCCGGCTTCTCGTTGTGGAAACCTCGTTCGGCGGCGATGCCGGTTGCCTCAGGGGTGTTCGGGATGGTCTTTGGCCTGTTTCTGCTGTTCATGGCTTCAGTGTTTTCTCAGCACGGTCAAGACGTACATCCGGCGGTGATTGCGCTCTCTGTGTGCGCGGCAAGCGACCTCGTTGCCGGTTGCTCGGCAATTGTTGTGGCCACCGTTGGGCGCGGGGAGCCGGCTCCAATCGGACTGTAGCGATCGCTTCAGGCTGCCCAGCCAAACGCGTCGCCGCCCTGGAACGGGTGTAACACTTGGGGCGGATTGCTTTAGTGACTATAGGAGGCTACGCGGTGGTCGCGGAGGAGCGTCACCCGGAGTGCGGCGGCCCTTCGCTGGCAGGCTCAGGAGCCGGTGTATGCGGACGATGCCATCGAGTCCAGGAGCGCACGCACCGGAAGGGAGGCGGACTTGTCGAAGGTAGTGATTGCATTTTTGCTGGGAATCATCGGGCTCTTTATCGGGTTTGAGGTTGGCGAAGGCGCCGGCATTGCAGTGGGGTTCGTTACGCTGGGCGTCTATTGTTTCGTTTGTCAGTTCCTGCTGTCGCGCAAGAACGCGAACGCCTACCGAAAGGATTGGCCCGTGATGTTGGCGCTGGATGCAGCCTGGCTCTGCATACTCTGTGTCATGTTTCTGAAGGAGCACCAGAATCTCATGGATTCGCAAGGTCCGGCGATACTACTCGCCACCTGCGGAGCCACGTACCTTGGCGCGGTTGTGGCATCTCTCACCGCGAAACGAATGTTGCCGCGGCCATAGAAGTAGCGAATGCGGATCCTCTTATGAACAGAATACTGAGGCATTTCATCCTGCCGGCCCTAATGGCTGCGATTCTCGCGGCCGGTGCGGCGGCTCAACCAGTTAAGCCCATCGCGAATTGGGCCAACCTCAACCAGCTTCTCCCGGGAGCGGAGATCCGGGTGACGCTTGCCAACGGGAAGACCCTGCGTGGATTCATACAGCGCGTGACTCCCGAGTCACTGGCGATCAACGCGACGACCAGCCAGGAGACGCTCTCCCGGCAAGACATCCGGCGCGTCGATCTGAAGCGGCCAGGGCATCGCGGACGAAACACGCTCATCGGGCTGGCGATTGGAACAGGCGCTGGCGCGGCCGCGGGTGTTGGCCTGGATTCCCAGCGGACAACCGGAGACTGGTTGCCGAATTTCGGCAAAGAGGTGCTTTTGCCGTTGGGAGCGGTTATCGGCACTGTGGTCGGGGTGGCGATTCCTACCGGTGGATGGCGCCGGGTGTATCGCGCGCCATGAGGCCGGCGACGGGCCAAGCCCAGGCGTGGGACCCGGGGCAGTGCACAGAGTGAAATCGAGTTGT
This sequence comes from uncultured Acidobacteriia bacterium, assembly GCA_903876865.1. Classification (GTDB taxonomy): domain Bacteria; phylum Acidobacteriota; class Terriglobia; order Bryobacterales; family Bryobacteraceae; genus Solibacter. The sequence continues at coordinate 22,037 of CAIRBY010000091.1, read as the reverse complement.
GCGGAGTATCCCTTATGTCGATCGGCTTCAGGCCCGTCAACCCCCACAGCGGCCAGCTGAGGAGTTGGCGGCAGAACCGGGTGCCTCCGGTCTCCGCTGTTGAACGGAACTTCGCGGCGGCCAAAGAGCCAAAACAGTTCCAGCCCAATCCCTCAGGCGGTCATGGGAACGGGCTCGAGACCGCCGGCCGGGAGTACGAATTGCGCGTGGGCCGGTCTTTCGCGGAGAACCTGCGTGGATTCCCGGTTCGCCGCGCACTATGTAACACTTCGCCCGCTTTTCTTTATTCCACGGCAGGAGTCCTATGGTCTGAACGGTGGCCGGCTTAGATTGTCATCGACAAGGAGGTCCAGCCGACATGAAATACGTCGCGATCATTGTTAGTTTTCTTTGGATTGTCCTACCCGTCGGGGCGCAGAGGGCAGATACTGCCGCAGGCAAACGGGAAGAACGGTTCAGTCTCAGAACCGGGCCGCGGCAGCCTGATTTTCCCCTGCAAGAGGTGTCAGCCCTTTTCAACGACACCGAGCTACAAGTGCTCTTCGTGAATCTCACCAGTCGCCAGGTGGAACAGGTGACCGTGGGGCTCCTGTTGGAAGACAAAACTTCCCCGGAGCCAGTGACGCGGCTTGGAAAGGTGTGTAACACCAGCGTCCCGCCGGGAGGGTTCCTGCTTGTCAAGACCGCCAATACGGGATTCGATGGCGCGCTCGCCTGGTTTCGCGGCAAAGGAATTACCCAAAGAGCGGTGGCGGTCGGCATCACGCAGGTGCGGCTGGCCGGCGGGATCGAATGGAACCTTCCGTTGGAAGCCAAAGGCCGCTTCGAAGGAGCGAGCGACAAGGATCTTGATAGGAAGATCGGGGTACTGCAGCGGAAGGCGTTCGGCCGTCACTCCGCAGCGGCGTTTTTCGATCCTTCCCTGAAAAAGACAGTCGCCATCTGCCGGAAGTAGGAAGCCGAAGCCATGCAGGCGGAAACCCATGAAACAGGGATGAATCCATGAAGATGCTCATAAAATGCGCGGTAGTATGCAGCGCGCTGCTCCTGTTGGCCGGCTGTTCCATCAGGCGGATGGCGGTCAACAAGCTCGGGACCGCGCTGGCCGCGGGAGGCAGCACTTTTACCAGCGACGACGATCCCGAACTGGTAGCGGCGGCCATTCCCTTCGGTCTCAAGATGTATGAGAGCCTGCTTGCCGAGTCGCCGAAGCACCGGGGACTGCTGCTGGCTGCGTGCAGCGGCTTCACCGAATACTCCTACGCCTTCGTGGACTCGCGGGTGGATGAGGCAAAGCAGGAAAGCCTGGAGCGCGCCGACGCGCTGCGGGAGCGAGCCCGCAAGCTGTACCTGCGGGCCAACCGGTACGGAATGCGCGGGCTGGAAGCGCGCTATCCCGGCTTTGGCGCCGCCCTCGATAACGACGCCGCGGCCGTGTTGAAGCGGACCGACAAGCTCGACGTCGCGCTGCTCTATTGGACGGCGGCCTCGCGGGGGCTGGCGATCTCGCTATCCAAGAACAATCCCGATCTGATCGCCGAGTTGCCGCTGGTGGAAATGATCGTGCACCGCGTGGGCGAATTGGACGAAGGCTTCAACAACGGAGCGGTCCCGGAGTTCCTGATCACGCTGGAGGCGGCCCACCGAGGCGAAAAGAGCGAAGCGGAGCTGCAGAAGATCTTGCGGGCTCAGTTCGAGCGCGCGCTGGCGCTTTCGCACGGAAAACGAGCCGGCACGTTCGTATCATTCGCGGAGAATGCGCTGATTCCGGCGCAAAACGCGATCGAGTTCAAGGAAGTGCTGGAAAGAGCACTGGCGGTGGACGTGGATGCGGACCCGGACAACCGGCTCGCCAACCTGGTGGCCCAGCGCCGCGCAAGGTGGCTCCTGGGGCACACGCACGAGCTGATTCTGGACAGCGGACCGGCACTGCCCGGCGCCGGAAAGACCGATTAGGAGGATGACATGAAGAGGAATACACTGCTTGGCGTGATCCTGTGCGGCCTCACGGTAACTGGGAGCGCGCAGAAGGCCGAGAAGATCGAGATCTTCATGGCCACACTGGCGCCCCAGGACTCCACCTGGTACAAGGTGATGGAGCGGATGGGCGAGGACTGGAAGAACATCTCCAAAGGCAACGTCCACCTCAATATACGGGCCGGCGGAGTGGTGGGAGATGAGCCGGAGTGCGTCCGCAGGCTGGGCAGCCGATCCATCCAGGCGGCGGGGTTGACCGGCGTAGGCCTTGCCGACATCGACCAGGGGGTAGCCTGCCTGCAGATACCGATGATGTTCGACTCCTACGCGGAGTTGGACTATGTGCGCGACCGCATCGCTCCCAAGCTCGAGAAACGGATCGAGCAGAAGGGCTATCTGGTGCTGAACTGGGGCGATGCAGGCTGGGTGCAATTCTTCTCCACCAAACCCGTCAATCAGCTTGCCGACCTCCGGAAACTGAAGCTGTTCACCTGGGCTGGAGATCCACTGGAGCAGGAGTTGTGGGAGTCGAATGGCTTCCATGTCGTGCCGCTGCCTGGAACGGAGATTATCAACCAGCTGCGAACCAACGGCATCGAGGCCGTACCCATGCCGGCCCTGTATGTGGAAACCAGCAATCTGTACGACTTCACTAAGTACATGTGCGACGTCAAGTGGGCGCCACTGGTGGGCGCCACGATCGTAGCGAGGAATGTGTGGGAGAAGATTCCGGCGGACCAGCGCGAGCAGATGCTGGGCGCCGCGCGACGGGCGGGAGATGCGCTGAAGAAGGACATTCGCGACCAGGGAGAACGGGCGATCGTGACTATGACGAACGGCAAGCCGGGGCAGCGCGCCAGCAGGCTTACGGTTACGCACCTGAACGATGCGGCGCGCGCCGAGTGGCGCAAGCAGACCGAGGCCATCTACCCAAAGATGAAGGGCAAGATGGTTCCGCCGGATTTGTTCGATGAAGTCCAGCGTCTGCGGGACGAGTTTCGGGCGCAGCATCGCGATGTCGCCGTCAAAGAGAACGACGCCTCCCAGGGGAAGCGCAAGTGAACAGAGCGTGGCGGTTGATGTCTGGCGCCGAAAAGGGGTTGGCCATCGGGGCCATCTCGCTGGCGTCGGTATTGCCGGTGATCTCCGTGTTCACCCGCCAGTTGGGAGTGCGAGGCGTTCCGGGCTCGGTGGTATTCGTGCAGCAATTGACGCTGTGGGTGGCATTCCTGGGCGCTTCTCTTGCGGCTGGGGGCGATCGCCTGCTCGGAATGTCAGCCAATACGCTGCTCCCCGTGAGGTGGGCCGTCCCAGTGCGCATTTTCAGCAGCGGGCTCACGGCGGCGATCAGCGCGAGCCTCTGCTGGGCGAGTTGGCAATTCGTGCTGCTGGAGAGGGCCGGGGGAAAAATGTTGGCGCTCGGGATTCCCAACTGGGCGCCCGCTCTCATCATGCCGGTGGGCTTGGCGCTGGTAACGGCCCGGGCCGTCTGGTTCGCTGGTCCACGCGCCGCCCAGAGAGTCGCGGCGGCATTGTTCCTGGCCGCGCCGCTGGCGTTTGCGGCGGGCTTCGTTCCATCGAGCGCCCCGTTCTTGTGTTCGGGCATCGGTATCATCATCGTCGGCGCCGTCCTGGGGCTGCCTATTTTCGCCACTCTCGGCGGGATCGCCCTCCTGCTTCTCTGGCATGTGGGCCAGCCGGCCGTAGACGTGCCGGACAACGCTTATTCGCTGATGGTGTCGGAGGTGCTGCCCTCGCTCCCGCTGTATACTCTGGCGGGCTACATCCTGGTGGAAGGCGGCGCCAGCACGCGCCTGCTCCGCGTGTACACCGCAATCTTCGGTTGGATGCCGGGTGGTCTGGCCATCACGACGGCCGTCGGTTGTGCGATCTTCACCTGGGCTGGGTCTGGCGTCACCATCGTCTCCATGGGCGGGTTGTTGCTGCCGATGCTGATCAAGGGGCATTATTCAGAACGCTTTTCGATCGGGCTCATCAACGGTTCAGGTTCGCTCGGGCTGCTCTTTCCGCCCAGCCTCCCGGTGATTCTATACGCGGTCTACGCGAAGACGGTGCAGATCGACACGCTCTTCGTCGGCGGCTTTGTACCTGGCTTGCTGATGGTGGCGATGGTGTCGGCCTGGGGTGTGCGGCATGGGATGAAGAGCGGGGCCGCTCGCCTCCCGTTCTCATTCGCGGAGACCGGGCGCGCTCTATGGGCCGCGAAGTGGGAGCTTGCCGTCCCCGTAATCGTGATCATTGGCTTGTTCCGCGGCTTTGGCACGATGGTGGAGGCGGGAGCCATCGCAGCGGTGTACTCTTTCCTGGTGGAGTGCGTCATCCTGCGAGAATTCTCACTCCGGCGCGACTTCCCGCGCGCGGCTTTGGAGTGTGTCACCGTGGTGGGCGGCGTGCTGCTGATCATTGGCGTCGCCAAGGGGCTCACCTATTACCTCGCAATCCAGGACGTGCCTGGCCTGCTGACCACCTGGGTGGTCACCCACATCGAATCCAAGTATGTGTTCCTGCTGCTGCTCAACATTGTTCTGCTGATCAAGGGTTCGTTCATGGATGTCTTCTCGGCGATCATCGTGATGGTTCCGCTGATCCAGCCGATCGCCGTACATTACGGGATTGACCCCGTGCAAATGGGAGTGATTTTCCTGGCCAATCTGGAGCTGGGCTACCTCACGCCCCCGATCGGGATGAACCTGTGCCTATCGGCCTATCGTTTCAAGCAGCCGATGACGGCAATCTACAAGGCGACGCTTCCGTTTTATCTGATCCTTCTGGCGGGAGTTCTGCTGATCACCTATGTCCCCTGGTTTACCACCGCGCCGGTGAAGTGGTTCATGAGCCGGTGAGAACTGGAGTCACTATGAAGCGCCTGGGAACCTTGGTCGCAAGCGCCGCGGTGATGGCAATGGTGCTGGCTGTGCAGCTGACGGCCGCTGAGAGCGATTACTTTCAGATCAAACTTGTCGATGAACAAACCGGCCACGGTGTCCCGCTGGTGGAACTCCGCACGACCAACCACACCTCCTGCTGGACCGACAGCAACGGCATCATAGCCTGGAACGAGCCGGGGCTCATGGACCGCGACGTCTACTTCGCGATACAGAGCCCAAGTTACACATTCCAGGGCGGCGGCAGGGCTCTAAGGGTGACCCGCGGGGGCCGCGTCGAACTGAAGATCAGACGCCTCAACGTGGCGGAACGCCTCTACCGCGTGACGGGCCAGGGCATCTATCGCGACAGCCTTCTTACGGGCCACGCCGTCCCGATTCGGGCTCCCGTACCCAACGGCATGGTGATGGGGCAGGACACAGCCCGTGCCGCCATCTACCGCGGAAAGATCTACTGGCTGTGGGGCGATACCAATCGACCCAACGGTCCGCTCGGCAACTTCAATACCACCGCCGCCACCTCGGAACTGCCCGGCCGGGGAGGGCTCGACCCCGCGCTGGGCGTCGATCTCTCCTATTTCACGGGTCCGGAAGGCTTCGTCCAGCGGATGATCCCGTGGACCAAGCGCATGACCTGGATGCATTGCCTCATGGTTTTGCATGACCCTATGGGGCGGGAGCGGCTGGTTGCCTACGATGAAGCCATGCGCGCGTTCGGCGACGTCGAGCGCGCCGGTCTCGCCGTGTTCAATGACGAGAAACGTGAGTTCGATCCGCTGGTCGAGTTCTCCGAGGTCCCCAAGTTCTCCATCGCCGGCACCGCCTCCGAGGTGCGTGCGGGTGGCCGCGATTATTTCTACTTCAAGGGGCTGTGGCCCGGCGGCGCCGTGCGGGTTCCGGCCGATTGGAAGGCCGTGCAGGAACTCGGTGCATACGAGATCTTCGAGGCCGACGGCGGGCGCGGTGTGTGGAGGCGCGCCGCCGCTCCCGGGAAGCCATCCGGACCCACGCAGTTTACGGACGTGCAGACCGGCAAACCAATCTCCGTGCACTGCGACGCGATCGCGTGGAATGAGTACCGCCAGCGTTGGATCGTACTGCTCCAGGTCAATCCCGGTGAGGTTTCGTACGCCGAGGCAGACTCCCCCACGGGTCCCGTGGCATACGCCGCGCGCGTGGCGGAGCATGGCAAATACACCTTCTGCTGGCCCGTGCCGCACCCCTTCTTCGACCAGGAAGGCGGACGCCTGGTTTACTTCGAAGGCACCTACACCGACTCGTTTTCCGGCAACCCTGTGATCACGCCGCGTTACAACTACAACCAGATCATGTACCGCATGGCTCTCGACGACATACGCCTGTTTCTGCCCGCGCCGGTGTACCGCCTGTGGGATGGCCGCTACCTCATGCGGGAAGGTGTCTCCGCGGCGCGGGCGTGGAATCAGGTGGAGGCAGTACCCTTCTTCGCCCTGGCGCCGGACCGCCGCCGCGACGGCACCGTGCAGGTGGCTGGCGTGTTCTATGCGGTGGCGCCGGACGGGCTGGCGCAGTCCCAATCCGCCGCCGGCGATGGGGACTGCCTAACGAACGATAAGAGGGACTTCTCCCTGGCCATCGCCGCGTACGACGGCAGACTTCGCCTCGACATCGACGGAGAGCGTTTCGCCGGGGGCGTGGACCGCGACGGCGCCCTGCACGTCGAACTCACGTCTTACGGCGTCACATACCACCTCGCAGCCAGCTACAGCGACGGCAAACTGACCGGCGGCTGGAAAGAGGACGGTGGCGGCACGTTCGCCTGCAAGCGCCGCATCACGGAAACGTGGCGCGATTCGCCCGCGTTGGTGCCGCTCTACTTCTACGACGGCAAGTACACCACCGAGCCGAAAGCCGGCGCACGACCGATTGCCCGCGTATTGCGCAATCCCGCGGTGTCGCTCATGCTCGACCGGGAGGCTGCTGCGGAGCGTTGAAGCCTGGTGCGACATTTCCCGGACGACATTGATCAGCGGCCGGCCGTTCGGCTGGCGAAAGGAGTTTCGATGCGACAGGCGGCAGCAGTAACGCTGGGCGCCATCCTCTTATCGGGGTGCTGCATCCCTGTCCCACGCTCCCAAAACGTGGCGCGCGTCCCCGGCGTTCTGCGGCAACGGCCGAAGCTGGACGGAGTCGCGGAAGGGGTCACCACAAGGCAGGAACTGGAGCAACTTTTGCCTGGGTTCAGCACCAATGCTTCGGACCGCGAGTTCTTCTGGGCGCGCTGGCAGGAGCCGTCGGACCCGTTGGCGTGCGGCGTCGGCCCTATCGACGCAAACCGGGACTGGAAGAACGTCAATGTGCTGGCGATTTCCGAGGCAAGCGGCGTCCTGAAGCGCTATCGGGTATGTTCCGACCGGGATCTCGGGGATTGCCTTGCTTTCATGGCGGACAATCTCGGGTCGCCACCCGCAGCCGACTCCGCCACCATCAGGTTTTCCGTCCAATGCGACCGTGGCCGATGCAACGGGGCCAAGTGGTTCTTCGGCAAGGCAGCCTTCGACGCGGCCGGCATCGCTCTTCTTCAGACACATCGAGACAGCGCATTTCGAGCTCTGGACCCGCCCTTGAGCTTCGAACTCCCCCTGCAGCAAATCCAGGAAATCGCGATCCGCCGCGATGCCGGCCCGGAGCACGTGAACATGGAACTCCGCTTTACGCCCGGAACGCAGCCGGTAGAGAACCTCATGAGTTACGGGGCGTCACCACGTGATACGTGGCGCTTGATCTGGCTGGTGCGGTCGCTGCATCCATCCTTTGCGCCGGTGCGGGCGGCATCGGGAGGCCGGGCGGTGGCTCAAATCCGGCACTGCCCATATTGATCCACCCGTGGACGCTGCGGTGCCCCTGCCCCCCAGTGCCGTGCGCCCAGTGTGGGCGAACGGCGGCGAATGGGGGAACGCGTCACCCGTTTCAATGAGGAGCGCACGCACGCATCGTTGGCGAACGAGGATCCTGGGATGGGAGCCGGCGAACGTCAGCCCTGAACCAATGGCGCGCCGGAGGCACCCGCGTCACTTGAGGTAGCCGAGATACTCCGGACCGGCAGCCTGCAGCGCCGCGAGCAAATCACCAGCCAACTCCCACTGGCCGATGATCGGGTACTCCATCATGGCAAGTTGCGCGAGTCTGGCCGAGCCTTCGAGGGCCGCGCGGACGGTGGTGCGCTCGTAGGCCTTCACCGCCTGGACCAAGCCGCGAACGGAGTGCGGCAGCGGACCGGTGCGCCGCGGTATGGCGCCGGCGCGGCTGATGGCACAGGGCACTTCGACCACATCTTCGGGTTCCAGATCGTCAATGGCGCCATGGTTTGGCACGTTGACCACCACCTCATGCGGCGTATCCGAACCGAGGCTCAGCATCACCTCAAGAGCGATGCGGTGATAGCCGGTAGCGGTTTCAAAGGGATCGTAGTCGTCGTTCCCCGCAGTGAATGCGGAGCCGGCCTGCGCTTCCAGTTTCATGTAGGAGGCATTGCGGCGGAGCAGGTAATCGCGATAGGTGGCGAGGCCCTGCACGGCATCCTCCCGGTCCAGCTGGTCGAACAGGGTGGCGTTCATGCGCTCCAGTTCCTCGCCGCGGCTGGCTCCGGCGCGGCACTGGTTGGCGTGCGCTTTGCGCTGGCTGTAGTAGAAGAACAGGTACTCGGTAGGGATCAGCCCAAGGGTTTGGATGAGCACGGAGTCGAACAGGTCGGCCGGGTAAAGGCCGCGCAGCAACGTGGCATCGGCCAGCAGGTCCGCGGTAATGTCTTCACCACGCAGCGCGACCCGTCGCACCCAGCCCAGGTGATTCAGCCCGGCATAATCGAACTGCATCTCCGCGGGGTGTGCGCCTACGGCTTCGGCGAGTTTGTGGAACAACTCAATCGGCGTATCGCAGATGCCGAGTACGCGCAGCCCCGTGTTCTGAGTGAGCGCCTGGGTCATGAGGCCGGCCGGATTGGTGAAGTTCATGAACCAGGCGCGGGGCGCTACGCGCTCCACGATGCGCGCGTGCGCGAGAGTAACGGGCAAGGTGCGCAGCGCCATGGCGGCGCCGGCGGGTCCGGTGGTCTCCTGCCCGGCCAGACCGTGTTCAATCGCGATGCGTTCATCGCGCGCTCGCGAGGCGATGCCGCCCACGCGGACACTGTTGAGCACCACATCCGCCCCCGCGGCGGCCTCTCCCAGGTTGCTATAGACGCGAATGTCGAAGCCGCCCGACTGCCGCCGCACGATCTCTCGCCCCAGTTTGGCAATCGTCTCCGTGCGCGTCACATCGGCATCGAACAGCGCCAGTTCCTCCAGGCCAAGCGATTGCTGCGCTTGCGCCAGTCCGTGAATCACCAGAGGCGTGCGTACGCCGCCGCCGCCAATCATGGTTACTTTTCGCATCGTCAGATTCCCATCTCCCGTTTCCAGCATGCCTCATCCGGCATGCCCGCAGTGCCGCCGTATGCTTCGGTGGAGCGCGCGCCGCAGAGGTTGCCGGATTGCAGGCATCTCTCCGGTGTTTCGCCTTGCAGCCAGGCGTACAAAAAGCCTGCGTCGAAGCAGTCCCCCGCGCCGGTGGTATCGACCGGTTGCGCGGCGTAGGGTTCCGCGGTCAAGATGCGATCGTCCCAAAGCAGCACCGCTCCGCGAGCACCCAGTTTTAGCGCCACGCGGCGCAAGCCCATATCGGCAAATCGCCGCAGACTGAACACCGGGTCGGACTCGCCCGTCATACACCGCCCTTCGGTCTCATTGGGGAAGTAGATATCCACCAGCGAGAGCGCCTCCATCGCACGGGGGTCGCTCAGCCAGGCTTCGTGCCAGCCCACATCGAGCGAGAGCGTGCAGCCGTTGTCGCGAATTGCCCGGAACAACTCGCGGACCGTGTCGAGCGCCGGGGCATATGCCAGATGAACGTGTCGCGCGCGCGCCAATTCTCCGCGTGCCGCGGCGGCTTCCAGCGCCGTGGCAAAACCGCGATTGGCGCCGGCATAGCTAATGAAAGCGCGATCTTCCGGGGCCGTCACCGCCACGGTGAACGCCGTGGGTTCCGATGGGTGCACTGCGATGGAGTGCGTATCCACGCCGCTGTTGTTGAGTTGTTCTCGCAGCCACGCGCCGTCGCTGCCCACCACGCCGAGTACGCTGGTGCGGCTTCCCAAGCGGGCCAATCCGCAGGCCGTAATCGATGTGCCGCCTCCGGCAACGCGGTGGAAGTTCCGTGCGAAGGCCTCCTGCCCCGGCTGCGGCCAGAAATCGAAACCGCTGAGGATCAGGTCGGTGTAAAGTTCACCCGCGACGATCACATCGAACTCTCTCGCCGCTGTCATGGCGCGCCCCTTTCGGCTGGGGTATAAGGCCAGTCTCCCGCGCGCCGCGCATGCCACAAATATGCCAGGATGCCCAGGATCAGGAGCAGGAAGCCGGCGCCGATATAGTTCCAGCCGCTGGCGAGCAGGATGTACAGCCAGCCCAGGAATGCGACCGCACTAGTGAACGGGTAGAGCGGCATCTGGAAGGGGCGCTCCATATCGGGACGGTTGCGCCGGATCAGCGTAACTGCGAAGACCTGCGCGATGAACTGGATCAATACCTGAATGACGATCAGGCTGTTGATCAGCGTGTCGAGCGTGAGTAGGCAGGCCAGGGCTGAACTGACTCCGATGAAGACGACCGAGAAGGAAGGGAAGTTCTTGGTGGGGTGCAGCCTGCCGAAGGCCGGGAAAAATCGCCCGTCCACAGCCGCCGCATAGGGCACCCGCGAGACGCCGAGGAGCAGCGCAAATACTGAGGCCAGCGTGGTCCACAATACCAGGATCGTCACGATCGCCGCCGCCCTGCCGCCGTAAATGCGCTGCACAAAGTCAGAGACGATGGCGGTGGATTTGATCGCCTCCTGCCAGGGCACCACGCCGATGATCGTCACGTTCATTGTCAGGTAGAAGAATGCCACAGCCACGATCGAAAGCAGAATGGAGAGCGGAATCACCTTCTCCGGGCGGCGCACTTCTCCCGCAAAAAAGCAGACGTTGTTATACCCTCCGTAATCGTACATGGCAATCAGCGTGGCGCCGCCGAGGCCAAAAAAGAATGCCCGTGACGGGGTGAAGGCGCCGGGCGGGAACGATAGGACCCGCGCCGGATCGAAATGCAGCAGCCCCACTATGGTGATCCACAGTACGGTTCCAACCACCACGACCCACATCACTACGGTCAACCGTCCCACCGACCGGATGTCGCGGTAGAGCAGTGCCGTGATGGCCAGGCAGACTCCGATCGCGAGCAGCTTTTCGGTGGATGGCGACATATCCTTGGCCAGAAAACGCGCGTATTGAGCGAATCCCACGGCGCCTGAGGCAATCGAAAGGGGTGCTAGAAAAATCGTCTGCCAGATGAAGAGGAAGCTCATCAGCCGGCCCAACCGGAGCGGGCCATAGGCCTCGGAGAGATAGTGATACGGCCCACCGGTACCGGGCATCGCCGCGCCGAGTTCCGCCCAGACCATGCCGTCGCAGAGTGCCACCAGCGCCCCCAGCACCCAGCCGAGAATGGCCTGCGGCCCATTCATTTTGGCGAGCAGAATCGGGATCGTGATGAAGGGGCCAACGCCAATCATCTCGAGCATATTGGCGGCCGTGGCCCCTGCCAGACCGATACCGCGTACGAGTTGCGGACCCTTTTGATGAGACAAGAAGTTAACTTACCATGCCCGTTTGGAGGTGTCGCCGGTGGGTGTCTGGCCCGCGCTTGGCCCGGTCATCGCCGTGGATTCTTCGGCAGGCTGATCAGGTTCGCGAAGATCCGATATGCTCCGGGTACGCCTTCGGGCAGCTGGCGGTAGAAGGCGTATGCGTTGTAGACGTAAATGCCCTTTCCGTACTTCGCATAGAGGAGTCCGCCTTTCTGTGGCTCCTGGCCGGCATCATGAGTTTCCAGCAGCGCCTCGTATTGCGGGTCCCAGGACTTCATCCATTTCGAACCCCGCTCTTCCACCCAGCCGGCGAAATCCTTCTCGGTGATCTGGTTCGGCCACGTGAAGACCGGATTCGAGGGCGCCAGGATTTGAACCTTGGATGCTTCGTCGGTGACCTCTTCCGGATTCGACGACATGGTGTAGGGGTAGGGGCCGTAGTTGTGATCGAATTCCGGCGTATTGTATTGCACGATCACCACGCCGCCATTCTTCACATACTCCAGCAGGCGATGATTCGAGGTTGCCAGTTCCGGTCGCGCGGCATAGGTGCGCACGCCCAGCAGAATGGCGTCGTACTTGGAGAGATCGCCGCCCGAGAGATCGGCGGGTGCGAGGAACTCCGTCTGAATCCCGAGGTGCACCAGTGATTCGGGGACTTCGTCGCCGCTGCCCATCACGTAGCCGATCTTCAGGTTGGGCGCGACCTTCACATCCACACCGCTGGTTTTGTAGGTGGACGGCGCATACAGGAAGTAAGGACGAAGCCCGCTATATCCGGTGATTTCGTAGCCTTCCCGGTACGGCTTGCCCTCGTAATCCGCCACGGCGGTGATCGAATAACTCTTCTCGCTCAGGTTGACCGGCGTGACCTTGAAGGCAAGCGTCACCTCCTCGCCATCCACCGTGGTGGCGAAAGGCACGGAAGCCGGTTCCGACTTCCATCCGGCGGGCAACTCCAGGCGGACCGCCCCCTTGGCGGCTCCTTTCACATTGCTGTGGAGCTGTGTCTTCACGGCGAACGACTTCGCGCCGAGCGGCACGATGCCGCTGCGCGGAGAGATCTGGATGCCGATTGCCGGTGCGGTGACGAGTGGTTCCAGTACCGTGCCCGAACCGGTCACGCGCTTGACCGTCTGTACGTACTGCCCGATGCGCACAGTTGCGCCTTCGTAGCTCCACTCCGCCCATCCAGCCAGGGGATATGGCGCCAACGGCGCGTTGAGTGCCTGCTCGTCGCGGATATCGTAATAGGACTGTTCGATGTCCGGGCGGGAAAAATACGGGCGCGTGAACGCCGCGTTGTCCGCCACCTTTACCGTGGCGCGGACGTCGCTGACTTTCTCCGATGTCGCCGTTGCGGGAGGCATCGTGACGTTCCACTGAGGCCCGTACGTGGATGCGACGGTGATGCGTTCGAGTTTCGGCGCGGCCGCTCCCTGATTCACGGCGTGGACGCGCACGGGGAATGTCTGGCCGGGGATGGCGACGCGAAACGTCTCCGGATCGCCCATGAATTGCGCCATTCTGCCGGTCGGTTCCTGCGCGGGCGCCACGGTGGCGCTCACCGAGAGCGACAGGGCTTCGGCCAGGGCGCTGTTGAATTGCGCCTGCTTGATGTGGAGTTCGTGGAGCAGATCGTAGCGGGAATCGGCCGTCAGCCCGCTCTTTTCCACCGCGCCGATCAGCGCGAGGGTCTCCTTCATACCCGTTGCGAGGGCAGGGGCGCTGCGGTCCGGGGCCTGTGCCGAAAAGTTGCGCGTGGCTTCGTCCACCGCATCACTCATCTTCTGCAGGCCGGCCTTCACGAAGGCAGTGTCGGCCCCTTTGGCCAAGGTCAGCAAGCCCGCGAGTGAAGTGTCGATGCCCTGGAAGAAGTCGGACTCCTTATCGGGAACCGAAATCGTGGAGCCGTAGCGATGATAGGTGCTGGTTACAGGGCCAGGCTTAGGCACGTTCGGCCCGCCGTTCTGGGATTTCTGAAAACCCAGTCCTTCGCGGGAGATCTGTACATAGGAGGCTCCCAGGATCGGGTCATATCCGCCCTGCGCCACTTCGACGTTTACCGCTAGCGGTGCCGCTCCGCCACGGCCCGACATGGGCGCGCGCGCGTAATCTTTGATCGGCGTCCAAGGGTGTAGTCCGGCGCGAATCTGGTCCGGGAAAACGGTGGGATCGCCTGCTGCCTTGAAGACTGCCTGAGCCATGGCGCCGGCCGTCTGGTGATTGCCGTGGCCGTCGCTCACTCCGCCGACAAATACGGAGGTGATCACCAGAGGACGTACCATGCGCACCACGCGCACCACGTCATACAGCACGCGATCGCGCGTCCAGTGGTCGGTGGATTCGGCCATGGTCTTCGAGAAACCGTAATCGACCACGCGTGTCCAGAATTGGTCAACCCCGTAGTAGCGGCCGGCGGCGAGCAACTCCTGTGTCCGCACCAGGCCCAGCGCGTCGAAGTAGTCCGGCGACATCACGTTGGCGCCGCCTTCGCCGCGATTCAAGGTGAGTAGCGCAACGCGGGTGCCTTTGCCGCGCGATTCATACGTCAGCATGCCGCCGTCTTCATCGTCGGGATGAGCGGTGATCATGATCAGGCTGGCTCGCGTGTGCAGCTTCTTCAAGCTCTGCCACAGTGCGGCCGAACCCTTGTTGATGGAGATCTCCTGACTGGCCACGGCGGGTGTGATGGAGGTGTCGTAAGGCGTCTGGGCACAAGCGCCAGCCGCAAGTAGAGTGAGGATTCCGAGTCTCATGAAGGCGGTTCCGCGTTTCCTGTCGATGCTTCGCCGCGTCCCGGCGTCCGGCGGCAAGGCCGGACGCCAAAAGACGTGGCAGAGTCAGTTTGTCAGAAATATAATTTGAGCGCGAATTGGATTTCCCTCGGGTCGGTGACCGTGCTGGTGGACTTTCCGAAGGAAGGCAGCGACGCTGCGGCCAGGCTCGCGCTCGGGTTGTTGAAGTTCGCGTGGTTGAACAGGTTGAAAGCTTCAGTGCGGAATTCCACCCGCCACGCTTCCCGGATGACGAAGTTCTTAAACAGGCTGAGATCCACGTTCTGGATGCCCGGGCCATGGAATGCGCGCGGGGCGCAGTTGCCGAAGTAGCCTGCCGCCGGATTGGCGAAAGCGGCCGGGTTCAGGTAGAAGCCCGGAGCGGAGGCTCCCACGAACTGCGAGCGTTCCGTAGTGGCTCCCGCGTGCGGGTCGCTCACGCAGTTGGCGCGGCTCTGATGGCTGCCGCCGCTGGCGCTGACATCGGAAGCGCTCACCGTGAAAGGCGTGCCTGTCGACATCGTAACGATGCTGTTCATCTGCCATCCGCCCACCACGCGGCTGGCCAGGCTATCGTTGTTCAGCAGCAAGCCGCCTTTGCCGATTGGTACATCCCAAGTGGCGTGGGCTACAAAACGATGGGTGACGTCGAAGGGCGAATTGCTCCGCTCCCAGCTGTAGTGGTAGGCGTTGGCTGGGGTCGAACCGCCGGTCAGGTTGTCCACGTAATCGGAGAAGTTGTGGCTCCAGGTGTAGCTGACGCCGTAGGAGAGCCGGTGCGTGAAGCGCCTCCGCAGGGAGACCAGCAGGCCGTTGTAGTTGGTGTTCCCGTCGTTGGTGGCCAATTCCAGGAACGCGTGGTTGCCGGTCGTGGCCGTCAGCGTGGTGTTCAGGTTGGCATACGGGAAGAGCGTGAGCGGCTTGCCGGTGGAATCGAAGCCCGTCACCAGGCCCTGATTGGCGTTACGCAGGCGGTTCATTTTGCGCCCGAAGTTTCCTACGTACGAAAGGTCCAGCGTGGTGCTCTGCGAGAGCTGAATCTGCGGGCCGAAGCTCACCTGATTGACGTAACCGCTGCGCTCGTTCGGATCCTGCGCGCGCGTTTGCAGCTTCGTCAGATCCACCAATGCCGGCGTAAACTGCGCTGCCGGGAAGCCGCTTTTCAAAATAAAGGCAGGAGTTGTGCTTCCCAGCGTCTGTGCCAGAGAACCATCCAGCACCGCCGGGGGATTCAACGCCAGCATGCTTTCCGAGCCGATGCGCACGATGTGTTGATAGAACACGCCGTAGCCGCCGCGCAGCACCATGCGCTGCGCCGGCTGCCAGCTGAAGCCCACGCGCGGGGCGAAATCGTTCTTATCCGGATGCACCAGGCCGCGTGCGAACCAGTTGCCGCTGGTGGCGGTGACGAAGCCGCCGCCATTGGCGGGCGTGAAGTTGGACATGCCGTTCTGGTGGTTCAGGACGGGCGAGAAGAGTTCGTAGCGGAGTCCGTAATTGATGGTGAGGGTGGGGCTGATGCGCCACGTATCCTGGGCATAGAAGTTGTGCGAGTAGACGTAATTGTGGGTCACGTTCGGCGTAGTGAACGCCGCCGTGCTGACATCACCCAGCAGGAAGTCCGGCACGCCGAGTCCGCTATTTCCGCTATAGATGCCGCTGGAGGTGATCTGTCCCTGCAGCGACTGGATGTCGAGGAAGTTATCGCTGTTGTGGCGGTGCTCGTAGCCGAACTTAAAGCTATGGTTGCCCTTCAGCCAGCTGAGCGTATCCATAAACTGCCAGACTTGCGCCACCTGCCATTGCGGACGCCACGGCGCGGTGCCGAGCCGTTGGAGTCCGGAAATATTGATCGGCGGCAGGCCGGCATTGTTGGGTCCACCGGGAACTCCGGTCAGGCCGTAATCCGGGGCGCTGGATTTCCCCAGCGTGAGTCCGATCGGATCGCTGTGCGCGTAATCGCGCGCAAACCCGGCGTGAACTTCATTCAGCGCCGACGTGCTCAACAGATCCGTCCAACCCATCGCCACGGACCTGCCACGGATTCGGTACTGCGTAGCGAAGTTGCCGTTCCCGGCGATGGGGTTGCCGGTCCATGGCGGATCCTGACGGTCTATCTGAGAGTTGCTGTAGCGTCCGAAGATGCGGCTGTTGGAGGTGAAGTTGTGATCGATCCGCACGTCCCAGGTAGTGGTGTCGGTGGGGACCGCGTATTGGAACTGGTAATTCGGCGAACCGGTCCAACTCCCCGCCTGACCTAGTCGCGCCACGGCGGAGGGAATGTTCGGGTCTGGAAATAATGCCAGCAGTTTGGAGCCTACCGGGTCGATGCAGGTCGGGGCGATGATGTTGCCATTGATGCAACCACCCTGCCCCGTTACCTTCGGGTCTGTAAGCACTGGCTTGAGCTCTGTGAAGTTGCCCTGCTTCATCAGCGGCGTGGGCACGGCCGAGTTTACGGTAGTCGCTTTGCGCGCGGTGAAATTCTGCGCGTCGAAGAAGAAGAAGGTTTTGTTCTTGATGATCGGTCCGCCGATCGTACCGCCAAACTGGTTCTGGCTGAAGTGCCCGCGCGGTACGCCGCCCAGGTTATTGAAATAGGTGTTCGAATCGAACTTGTTGTTGCGTACGAATTCCCAAACATCGCCGTGCAGACTGTTGGAGCCGCTCTTGATGGAAGCGTTGATGACCGCGCCCGCCGAGGTGCCGAACTCGGCGGAGTAGGTGCGGGTCTGCACGCGGAATTCCTGCAGTGCGTCGGGTGGAGGCTGCACGTTTTGCACGGAACCTTCCTGCAGGTTCGTGGAACCGGAATTGTTGTCCACGCCATCCAGGGAAAAGTAGTTTTGCGTCTCCAGGTTGCCATTCGAGCTGAACCGGTCCGGCGCCTGGTTGTTGGGATTGGTGACGTTCTTCTGAATGCCGGCTTCGAGCAGCGCCAGGTCGGCGTAACGGCGTCCATTGAGCGGCAGGTCTCGAATCTGCTTCTCCTGAACCACTCCGCCCACGTCCGCCGATTGCGTCTGTAGTAGCGGCGCGGCGGCCTGTACCTGGAGCACTTCCGAGATGGTGCCGACTTGCAGCGTAAAATCCACCGAGAGTCGCGATTGCACGTGCAACTCAATATTGCTTTGGACCTGCGAGCCGAAGCCGCTCATGGTCACCTTGACTGTGTAGGATCCCGGCACCAGGGCAGGGAACTGGTATTCCCCCGCGTCGTTAGTGATTGTGTTTTTGCTTACTCCCGTGCCGTCGTGGGTCAGGTTGACTCCGGCTTTGGGCACCGCGGCGCCGCTGGAATCACGGACCGTTCCTACAATGGCGCCCGTATCAATCTGGGCACTGGCGGTTGCGGCAGCAACAAGGAACAGGATGGTGATGAGCGCGGACGGGGCGAATCCAGCAAATACTCGGCATACTTGTTTCACGGCGTATCTCCTTGACTAGGTACCGTGCCAGCGGATCAGGGGACGTATTCCCCGGATACCGTTGAGCAGTAGGCGTAACTGCAACGCTCGTCGGCTCTGGTCCGACTTCGAGAGCACATGTGCATCATCTAACGGTCAAGCGCAACGCTCAGCAAGAAAATGTGGTCCGGCTTGCCGTTCCCTGGGTTTGCGCTAGCAGAGCATCATCCGGCTGAACGCTTCTCTTCCGGGCATGAGAACTCTCAAACTCCTTCAATGACTCGGGACTTCCCGTGATTGGTGTGAACGCAGATCTCTGGCCCCGAGAGTTGGGACATTATTCCTCTGATCCGCCACAACAGAACGGCACGGCCGTGCGGATTCCTGTCAGGATTAAGGGAAGTATATGCCTCGACTATTGGGCTGTCAAGAATAAACGCACGCAGCATGAGTGGCCATATGTGAGAGGCAGATGGGCATTCCGGTGCGGCGGATTCCATTCTGAATGATGTTGAAAATTTCGCCGTCGTTGAGGTTGTGGGCCGCCTTTTTTCGAATGTCCGGCCAAGGTGGGTACATGCGTTTACCCATCGCGCGATCGATCGCTCCGGGGCGGTCGGCTGTTCCGGTCCGCCACCAGTATCGAAGGGGCCAGCGCCTGGAATCTCAGCGCTAAGAGTGCGTCGGCCAAGCAGACGAACCTGTCGATCGAGGTGTTCTCTTTGCGGTCGCTGGTATGAGCTTTCCGACAATTCGCAGTCAGTACTTGCGGTGAGAGCCTGGGGATCCCATGTATCGGATTCCGAGCTGCGGCACAAACGGATCGCTGACATGCGGCAGGCCGAAGATGTGGGCGGCCGTACGACGCGCGGAAGCCAATGGCCTGCCAGGTCCGCGCCACCGAAACTACGGATTTCCAACTTATAGAGAGACGCCTGTTTGAGAGCCTCGCAACCATGGAAAGGGGTGCAGTGAAATAGGTGGTCACGGGGCGGAAGCTGGAACTAACTGTTGATCCTCAGGCCACTGTAGGTCGCATGCAGTCCCTCAACTCTCTGGTTGTCGCCGATGAGTCCAGCCATCCAGCGTGTGACAATGGTCCGTGTCTCATCTGCGTTGGACCCTGTTCCTCATCTTCGTAGCGGCGGCCCGCGCGCAGGATCCATTTGAAATCCACGTTTATCAATACGAGAGCCTGGAACCGGGCCGCTTCACTCTCGAGCAGCATCTCAATTACGTCAGCATCGGTTCCAAGGACTTCCGCGGCACGGTTGCACCGTCCAACAATCAGTTCCATATGACCTACGAGCTGACCGGGGGCGTCACCCCGAATGCTTCGCTCGGCGTCATGCTGCTGACCGGCGAGGTTCCCGGAGGCATCGGCCTGCAGTATGCCGGGTGGCGCATCCTGCCGCATCTCTACGCGCCCCGCACCTGGAGTCTGCCGGTTGACATGGGCTTCGTCGCCGAGTTCTCGTTCCAGAGCACGCTGTTCGAGGAAAACTCCCGCCGCGTTGAACTTCGCCCGATTGTCGAAAAGCGCATTGGAGATGTGATGCTGACGGGCAATCCTGTTTTCGAGCGCGCCCTGCACGGGCCCGGAGTCGGCGAAGGCTGGCATTTTGAGCCGGCCGGCCGTGTCGGCTACCAGAAGTACGAACGCTTTGTCCCCAGCGTCGAATACTATGGAGGACTTGGCCCGCTGCGGGATGTCTTGCCGGTGAACGACCAGCAGCATAGTTTGTATGCCGGTGGGGACTGGAAGCTGGGTGAAAACCTGCTCTGGAATTTCGGCGTCGGCGTCTCCGCCACGTCAGCCGGCGACCGTCTGATCTTCAAATCCCGCCTCGAATTCGAATTCGGACGCCGGGAACATCACTGAACGAAGACTTTTACTGACCAAAGACTTTTACTGACCAAAGACTTTTACTGACCAAAGACCAGCACTACGAACGGACCTGTGGCAGCACGCACATCCGCGATTGCTGGCCGAGGAGCCGTCTCGCCATCCAAACCCGGTCTGGCTTCGGCGTGTTTTGGCTGGCATCGGGTCAGTGCGGGACGTGTCCGTCACTCACAGGTCTATCATAGACAGTTATGGAATCTTCACCTGCGAAGGAAACGGCGCCCGGGTCTCATCGGCTGGTTTCACTGGACGCGTTCCGCGGTCTGGTGATGGCGTTCATGATCGTGGTCAACAATAATGGCAGTGAGCGCGATGCGTACCCGCAACTGCGGCACGCCGCATGGCACGGCTGGACCCTCACCGACACCGTGTTCCCATCCTTCGTGTGGATCGTGGGCGTTGCCATCACGCTCTCACTCGGCAAACGGATGATGGCTGGGGTGAGCGCTCCAAAGCTATTCCTCGAGGCGTTGCGGCGGGCCGCGATTCTGTTCGCTCTCGGCATGGCGGTCTATGCGTTCCCCCACTTCAACCCCGCCACGCAGCGGATTCTCGGTGTGCTCCAGCGACTCGCGATCTGCTATCTCGCCGGGTCGGCCATCTATATCTGGTGCGGGGTCCGTGGGCAGATCGCCTGGATCGCGGGCCTGCTGACCTCATACTGGCTCATCATGACCTTTGCGCCGGTGCCGGGATTTGGGAGCGGACGGCTCGACGTCGAGGGCAATTTCGCGCACTATATCGACCGCATCGTGCTTGGTTCCCACAATTACGCGCACACACACGACTGGGATCCGGAAGGCATCGTGAGCACGCTCCCGGCGATTGCCACCGCGGTGTTCGGCATTCTGGCCGGGCGCCTGCTGCAACTGAGGCGGTCGCTGGCTGAACGGACAACCTGGCTGTTCCTGACTGGCGCACTGCTGGTTGCGGCGGGTTGGGCCTGGAACTTCTGGATGCCGATCAACAAGAAACTGTGGACCGATTCGTTTTGCCTCTTTATGGCGGGACTTGATTTCAGTGTCTGCGCAATTTTCGTCTGGCTGATCGACGGCGTGGGATGGAAGCGGCCTTTCCAGCCGGCCGTCATCCTGGGAATGAACGCGGTCGCCGTGTACCTGGCGTCGGAGTTCGGTGCGGAACTGATCGATGGGGCTACACAGGAGCGACTCTATCACGCGGTTTTTGTGCCGATGACTTCACCCGCCAACGCCTCGCTGCTGTACTCGCTGGCCTTCACCGCGGTCATGTACCTGCTGGCGTACGCGCTTTACCGGCGGCGCTGGTTTATTCGCGTTTGAAGGCGGCCCCGTCCTTCTCGGCGTGATCTCCTCCGGCTGATTCTTTGCCGCGCTGACGCTGCCACAAAGATCATCCCCGTCCCCGTTAATGAAGCGAACCCGCGCCGCCTTAAGGGCGGGTTTATGACCTACTTCAGCGAGGCGCGTACGCATGATTCCCTGCTGAAGGACGCGCCCGGCGAGCGGCCGTTGGAAACTCGGCCCAGTCCCGACGCCGGGGTGACCAAAGTGCCGCGCCTCGGTGGTCTGTATCACAGCTACACCTGGCGCCGCGCGGCATTAACGTCCACCTCAATCTCCGAGTTCAATTGCAGCCCATTCATCGGCCTTCAGGAAAGCTGCGCTCAGGCAGCGAGAAACATGGCAACTGAGACTCGGTCCGTGGCCGCAGAATCGAACGTCAGCGAATCCGCAGCCGAAATCCCGCCCGACGGGGATTTGGCTGCGCTCAGCCCCGTGCTTCCTCTATTACCTTCGAGGAGCGAACTCGGCTTCAAGGTGCCTGCGCGGCGACCGACAAGGTCAGTGAGACGGCTCTTCAAAGGAGTCGCATCCTAACTTACCGGAGTGTCTAATGAGGTTTCTCAAACTCGTCGAGCCGGGTTTGTTGCTAGGCTGTGCGGCTATCGTGCAGGCACAGAGCTTCAGTTTAGCCGGCCGCGACATCAGCGTCCATGGGTTCTTCCAGCAGGGGTTCGCCTATTCCAGCGGGAACAACTATCTGTCCATGGACACCACCAACGGATCATTCGCAATGACGGATGGCGGCCTCAACATATCGACGCGGTTGCTGGGGAACCTGCGCATCGGCGCACAGGCCTACAGCCGCAATGTCCGCAAGATCGGTCGAGGGCAGGTACAACTGGACTGGGCCTTTGCAGAATACAGATTCAGCGACAATTTCGGAATCCGCGGCGGCAAGGTTAAGACCACGGTGGGGCTGTACAACGACACGCAGGACATGGAGTTCCTTCACACCTTCGCGCTCCTGCCCCAGGGCACCTATCCGACCGATCTACGTTCCAACACGATCGCACACGTGGGCGGCGACATCTACGGCC